>NZ_CP095550.1:4470000-4770000 GCF_023078335.1 Metabacillus endolithicus
AGCTGAAAAGTTGTTAAAAGATTATTTCGGTTATTCATCGTTTCGAAAAGGCCAAGTGGATATTATTCGTAATATATTAGACGGACATGACACGCTAGCCATTATGCCAACAGGTGGTGGGAAATCCATCTGTTATCAAGTGCCTGCTTTATTGATGGATGGTATTACTGTTGTCATATCTCCACTAATTTCTTTAATGAAAGATCAAGTAGATGCTTTAACAAGTGTTGGAATACCATCAACTTATATAAATAGCAGTCTTTCCATTCCAGACATAAATGAACGAATCGCAGAGCTAAGAGATGGCTCTTATAAAATTGTTTATATTGCACCTGAGAGGTTAGAAACGAATTCGTTTCGAGATCTCTTATTAACGTTAAATATTTCTATGGTAGCAGTAGATGAGGCACACTGTATATCTCAATGGGGGCATGATTTTCGCCCTAGTTACAGGTCGATAAATAAGATGATAATGGACCTTTCTGCTAAACCAATTGTCGTTGCCCTTACAGCAACAGCAACAAAAGAAGTAATAGCTGATATTTGTCATTTGTTAGATTTATCAGAGGAGGATTCGTTTGTTACCGGTTTTTCCCGAGAAAACCTAACATTTAATGTAGTTAAAGGTGAAAATAAGCGCGACTATATTAAAAAATATATTAAAGCAAATAAAAATGAAGCTGGCATTATTTATGCTGCTACTCGAAAAGAAGTAGATGAATTATCTCAATTTCTTAAAAAAAGCGGCTTCAAGGCAGGGAAATATCATGCTGGTATGTCAGAACAAGAGCGAGCACAACAGCAGGATCAATTTTTATATGACGAGTTTGATGTTATGGTTGCAACAAACGCTTTTGGTATGGGAATAAACAAATCCAATATTCGGTATGTCATTCATCATAATTTACCTAAAAATATAGAGGCTTACTACCAGGAAGCAGGCCGTGCCGGGCGGGATGGGGAGCCTAGTGAATGTACGATTCTGTTTGCTGGACAAGACATACAGCTACAAAAATTCTTAATAGAACAAACATCTCTAAGTTATGAAAAGAAGGTTCATGAATATCAAAAATTACAGCAAATGGTAGATCTCTGTCATACAGAAAAATGTTTACAATCTTATATTGTTGAATATTTTGGTGAAGAGAATGCGGAAGCAGATTGTGGCAATTGCATGAATTGTAAGGATACACGAGAAAAAATTGAGGTAACAACTGAAGCTTTAATGGTTTTTTCTTGTGTGAAAAGAATGAACGAAAAATTTGGGAAAACTCTTGTAGCACAAGTGCTAAAGGGTTCTAATAATAAGCGGATTTCTCAGATGGGATTTCAAAAATTATCAACCTATGGGTTAATGAAGAACAAGACAGAAAAACAAATTGTAGAATTTATTGATTTTTTAATTGCTGAAGGTTATTTATCTCTAACAAATGCTCAATACCCTGTCATTGAACTTAGTAAAAAGGGGTTACTTGTATTAGTTGATAAAACGCCAGTATTTAAGAAGGAAAAACTAGTGATTTCATCAATTGAAAGCGATGATGAACTATTTGAAGTACTAAAGAATATAAGAAGAGAACTTGCTTCTGAACATAGAGTACCGCCTTATATTATATTTTCTGATAGTAGTCTAAAAGACATGAGTAATAAATGTCCGATTAATGAGTCTGAGTTTTTAGAAGTAAAAGGTGTTGCTCAAACAAAGCTTGAACGTTATGGACAACCATTTATTAAGGCAATTTGTGACTATATGAAAGTTGAACAAGAGCCACTTAATCAAATAGTGATACAAAAATCACATTCACAAATATCGGTTGATAAGACACCTAGTCATCTTGTTACCTATCAATTATATATGGATGGGTTAAAGATGAATGAGATTAGTATACAACGGGGAATTACTGAAATCACTGTACAAAACCATATCATTCGAGCGGTGGAAGAAGGACAACCGATTGAATGGAGAAGCATATTTACCGAAGAACAAGAGAACTTAATCATAGAGAAAATTAAGGAAATGAATACTGAATTGCTAAAGCCCTTAAAAGAAGTGTTACCTGCTAGCATTAATTATTTTCAAATAAAAGCGGCAATTTGTAAGATGAATCTAGAAGTGATCAGTTCGTGAAAAAAGCTCACATCCCTGGGAATGATACGGAGGAATGTGAGCTTTTTTTCATAACTGTTTAATATTAATCTTATAGTAAAGACAGTCTTTACTATGATTTTCTTTTAATTTAAACTTTTTGATGGAAGTTTGTTCATGCTAAATTTTAAAAGACTTGGGACCACACTTATAATAAATAGTAGACGGATAAATTGTAAGGAACTAACTACCGCTGGATCAGCACCAATAGACGACGCCGTTAAAACCATCTCAACTAGTCCGCCAGGTGCAAGAGAAAGCATGGCTGTTGCTAAGTTTAGGTCTGTTAAAAGGCTGAAAACATAACCGAAGCCAAAGCTTGCTACAATAAGAATCATTGTTGTAATAAAATACAAGCCACAGTATTTTCCACCCTTTTTAAGATCATTAAATGTGATCATAAGTCCAAATCCAACACCGATTGATATTTGAGCAAAAATCATAAATAAATCATGAAAAAGGGGTAATTCTATACCTATAATCTTCAATGAGGCAGTCGTTAAAAGAGGACCAATTACATATGATGCTGGTAAGAATTTTCTAAGCCCCCAACCTACAAATCCTGCAAGGAAATACCAGCTATATGAAAATATTGATATATCACTTTGTGCTAAAAGTGTTGTTGTTTGTGAGTAAGACGGAGGTTCAAACATATGTAGTATTGTAAATGGGACCAAAAAGACAACTGTTAATAATCTTACAGTTTGAAAGATGGTAACTAATGAAGGGTTTGCATGAACAGCCTCACTAGCGGCAACCATTTCTGTTAATCCACCGGGAATAGAAGCAAAAATGCTCGTGTTTCGATCGATGTTAACAAGTTTACTAATGATTAAACCGTTACACACGCTAAGAAAAATTAATAAAACTGTTGTAAGTAAAAAGGGAATCACGTATGGACCTACAAGAACAAAGGTTTCTTTTGTGAATGAAAGTCCAAATGATATTCCTAAAATGATAAATGAACCGTTTTTCAAAAAATTCGGTTGTATAAATGTACTTATCTTTTTAAAAAGTGATCGCCATATTATTAGAAAAGTCATAGGACCTAAAATCCAAGCTAGAGGGAGATGAGCAAGATAAAATAGAAACCCTCCAAATGTTCCGATTATGTAGGGAAATATGACATTGGGTAGTTTTGTACTCATTCTATTCCTCCCACATTACTTGTTTACTAATTTTCTGTTAAAATATGTTTTAATTTTTACACTGTTTGTTGTTCACTGACTTTCGTCATGCGTTTTTTTATTGTTACTACACCAGTCTTTCTATTTTATCATAAAGTCCGTGAAATTTATTAAGGTCATCAGGCTTATCTTTGTACAAATTTTGGTTTATAAAAACAAAAAGATAATCATGAGTTGTCCTGTAAAAAAAAGTTGAAATGTGATAACATTTTTAATAGTAGTAGCTTATAAAAAGGATCTTGGTTTCTTAAAGCGTTTTCTAATAATTTATTGTGATATTGCGGAGGATTTTAGATGAAAAAAGAATTTGCGGTAATTGGACTTGGGCGTTTCGGAGGCAGTATTTGTCGGGCTCTAAGTGAAGAGGGTATGGAAGTAATGGCAATTGATACAGATGAAGACAAAGTAAATGAGTTTGCAAACGTTGCTTCACATGCTGTTGTTGGAGATTCCACAGATGAAACAGTGTTAAAAAGTCTTGGTATCCGTAACTTTGATCATGTTATTGTTGCGATAGGAGATAATATTCAAGCGAGTATCTTAACCACATTGATTCTTAAAGAATTAGGAGTTAAGCATATTACTGTTAAAGCACAAAATGATTATCATGAAAAAGTACTATCAAAAATTGGAGCTGATCGTATTGTTCATCCAGAACGTGATATGGGGAGAAGAATTGCTCATAAAATTATTTCAAACAACGTTCTTGACTATTTAGAACTTTCTGATGAGCATAGCATCGTTGAGATTGTTGCAAATGACAGGCTAAATGGAAACTCCATCATTGATTTAGATATTCGTGCTAAATATGGAATCAACATTGTTGCTGTAAAAAGAGGAAAAGATATTATTGTTTCTCCGCAAGCAAATGAAATTATTCAAAAAAACGATATATTAATCGTTATTGGTGCGGATACGGATATTAACCGTTTCGAAAAACGTTTATTAGGTGACTAAAAAAGCAGTACCCGATTTTCCAATCGGTGTACTGCTTTTTAATTAAACTTCCATAATAATTGGTAAAATCATTGGGCGACGCTTTGTTTTTTCGTATAAGAATGGAGCGAGTGTGTCAGTGATTTCATTTTTAATTTCGGACCATTGACTTGTACGACGTTCCATAATTTTGTTCAGATGCTTGGAGATTAGTGATTGAGCATCATTAATTAAATCACCAGATTCACGCATGTAGACAAAACCTCTAGAGATAATATCTGGACCTGCTGCGATTTTGAAGTCTTTCATGTTGATGCTTACAACGACTATAACAAGACCTTCTTCTGAAAGAATTCGGCGGTCACGGAGGACAATGTTACCGATATCGCCAATACCACTTCCATCAATATAAACATTACCTGAAGGGATTTTCCCAGCAATTCCAACTTCTTTATCTCCTATTGCTAGAACCTCTCCATTATCCATGATAAAACAGTTCTCTTCCTCAACACCACAGTCTACTGCATGTCTAGCATGCATCTTCTGCATACGGAATTCACCATGTATTGGCATAAAGTATTTTGGCTTCATTAATCTAAGCATAAGTTTTTGTTCTTCTTGACCACCGTGACCTGAAGTATGAATGTCGTTAAGTGGTCCGTGGATTACCTCTGCTCCTGCACGGAACAGTTGATTAATCGTTTTGCTAACGCTAAGTGTATTTCCTGGTATTGGAGAAGATGAGAAGACAACATTGTCCCCTGGTATAATTTGAATTTGTCTATGAGTGCCGTTTGCGATACGCGATAGAGCTGCCATTGGTTCACCTTGAGATCCTGTACAAAGAATTGTCACACGATGAGCTGGCATACGATTAATTTCATGTGCATCTACAAAAGTATCTTTAGGACAACTAATATATCCTAAATCTTGTCCAATTTGTATGGCTGTTCCATACTTCGCCCAAACACAGCAACTTTACGTCCGTGTGCAACCGCAGCTTCAACTACTTGTTGGAGGCGGTGTATATTTGATGCAAATGTTGCAAAGATAATGCGACCATCTACCTTACGGAAAATTTCGTGTATACTGTCACCGACACGTCTCTCTGACATCGTAAAGGTAGGAATCTCACTGTTTGTACTGTCAGAAAGTAAACACAGAACTCCATACCGACCAATCTCGGCCATCTTTGTTAAGTTTGCAGGTTCACCTACAGGTGTAAAATCGAATTTAAAGTCACCAGTATGTACGATGTTTCCAGGTGGTGTTTTAACGACAATACCATATGAATCAGGAATACTATGAGTTGTTCTGAAAAATGTCACAGACGTTTTTCTGAACTTAATAATATCATCTTCCTGAATTTCGATTAATTTAGTTTGTCGAAGAAGTCCGTGCTCTTCAAGTTTGTTTCTGAGTAAACCTAAAGCAAGCTTACCCCCATAAATAGGAATGTTTACTTGACGAAGTAAATATGGAATTCCACCAATGTGGTCTTCATGTCCGTGCGTAATAAATAATCCCTTTATTTTATCTTCGTTTTTGGATAAATAAGTGTAGTCAGGAATGACATAATCAATTCCAAGTAACTCATCCTCTGGAAATTTTATTCCAGCATCAATCAGGATAATTTCATCTTGAAATTGTACTCCGTACGTGTTTTTTCCGATTTCACCAAGTCCGCCTAATGCAAAGACAGCAACTTGATCATTTTTTACAAATTTCATAACAATCAGATCTCCAATACTTTATAATTTTCGCTTTGCTTTTCATATTCTAAATATGCCCCATCAACTGCAGTGACAAATTCAATATTATAGCCGCGTTCTTTAAGTTTAAATCTCACATTTGCTTCAGTTGTTGCTTCAATATAAAGAGTGTTTGTTCGTTCGCGAACAGGAACCTCTGTAATTTTATCTTGAAAATAAACTTTAAAAATCATTTACCAAATCTCTCCTTAACTTCCGAATGTTAGACTAACTTTTTCTATTATATGCGATATTTCTATTCAAGCCAAGCCTATAGGGCAAGAGCGAGTCTACTTTTGGTAAATAAGTCTAAAACTCACAGTTAAAAATAAAATTTAGCCACCAGTTGGAATAGGCTTTATTATGCGATTGTTTTTCTCTTTACTAAGTGTTTCCACTGTCTTCTAAGAGATTTCTTTAATTTTTTTAACATAGAAAATCCTCCTACCTAATTTTTATTTACCGACCTCATGTTATCGGTTTTAGTATATGTCATTTTTTGTGATATTTTCATGGGAATTAATGTGAAAGAAATTGACAATTTCTTCATTTTCACTTAGTTTGAGAACATGCTTTTTACACATCAGGAGGATAAACTGAAATGAAAAAATTATATAGTTCATTATTTATTTTAAGTATGATTTGGGGGATGTCATTTCTATTTATAAAGGTCCTTGTAGAAGATTTAGGGCCATGGGGTGTTGTGTTTTGGCGGTGTTTATTTGGCACAATCACACTATTCATTATTCTTTTTGTTTTTAAAAAACAAGAGTTGAGAAGAGTAAGGTTTAAAAGTCTACCGTGGCTGAAGCTTTTTCTTGTAGCACTTTTTAATAATGCACTTCCTTTTGCATTCATAGCTATGAGTGAAATGAAGATTTCCAGTAGTCTTGCCTCTGTTATAAATGCAACTACTCCATTATGGACAATTGTCATTGGGGCACTCTTTTTCTTTATTCCTGTTAAGGGGAGACAATGGGTTGGAGTTTCAATTGGGTTTTTTGGTATTTTAATTTTGTTGAATCTTGATTTTAAAAGCTTAATAAATGAAAACTTTATTGGGGCAGGAACGATGCTTTTTGCTACATTTTGTTATGGGTTAGGCGCTCAAATGGCAAAAAGATATTTACAGGAATTATCTATTATAATTGTATCAATTGTTACTTTGTTTTTTTCAACAATGATCAGCTTAGTATTTATTTTATTATTAAATGAATCTGTTCATCCACCATCAGTTTTTTCGGCTCATACTTTTATATCGTTAATTGGATTAGGTGTGTTTGGTTCTGGATTTGCTTATCTTTTTTACTATTATATGGTTAAAGAAGGTAGTGCAGAATTTGCTTCGCTGGTAACTTATATCGTTCCAATTACGGCAATGTTATGGGGGTATTTATTACTTGGGGAAGGTATTTCTCCACATATGATTTTAGGTTTATTGTTTGTTTTTGCTGGAGTTTATTTAAGCTCAGCTAAATTGGCGAAAAAAAGCAGTATTAATACTTCAATAGAGAGTAAACATTAAAGTGAAGAAAAAACACTCATAGACAAACTAAAGAAGGGAGTATATCCCTTCTTTAACGTTCAACTGGAACTGCATTTTCAGGTTCTTGAAACGGGTGATCCTCATTAATATGATCATAAAACATAACACCATTTAAATGATCAATCTCATGCTGGAAAACAATGGACAATAGACCCCTTAGTCTAATATCAATAATCTTTCCTTCAAGGCTTGTAGCTTTAACGCGAATTCGGGCATAACGAGGAACAAAGCCTGGAATTGCTCGATCAACCGAAAGGCAGCCTTCGCCGCTAGTTAAATAGCTTTTCTCGATAGAATGGCTAACAATCTTTGGATTAAACAGAGCATAACTGTGCTGGTTTCCTTTTTCATCAACAACATGAATAGCAATCATTCTTTTTGATACATTAATTTGAGGAGCTGCAAGTCCTATACCTGGGCGTAATCCGTACTTCTCAGAAATTTCCGGATCTTGACTATTTTTTACGTATTGGATCATTTGAGATAAAGTTTCTTTATCCTCATCTGAAGGAGGTAATGTAACTTCCTTCGCCACTTCTCTTAAAGTTGGATGACCTTCTCTTATAATATCTTCCATTGTTATCATGGTAAACACTCCTTTGAACATAAAGCAAAAGTATTTAATAAGTGTATGACTAAGGCAGACAAACTAAGTTATTACAACCTCAAAATCATTATGTATATATAAACTAGATATAATTTCATTGTATTATACTATAAGATTATATAGGAAATAGCAGAAATCGAAAAAAATTTGGGATTACATAATAATCGAAGGGCTAACAGTGGAAAATTGTTAGCCCTTGACATATTTCTTACCTTTATTTTTAATAGCCGATGTAAGCTGCACCTACAATAATTAGTAAAATAAACAATACAACGATTAACGCAAAGCCGTTTCCATATCCAGCTGTTGGTGCAACATATCCGTAACCATAATTTCCACACCCGTAATTGCAATCATAATAATGCATTTTAACGACCTCCTCATGATGATTACGCCCTTTGTTTTGGCGTATAGTACACTGTATGAAAGTAGTTCAAAAGTGTATAGACATTAGCCTAGATATGATTAAATTGACTCTAAGATGTTATTAGATACTTAACCCCCTTTGTATATATAACCCTATGATTGGTTTTGAGAAATGCTCTCTGAAAAACCACAAGAAATAATGGTCTAAAAACTAAGACAGGCTCATATGAATGGAAATAATAAAGACAAAAATTGGAAAGGTGCCATTATCCAAATAATTCCAAATAATTCCAAATATATATTGAAAACCCATTGAGAAAATATGTTAGACCAATTATAGTAGAAATGTCTGTAAGATAGGAGGATATACATTCTGATGCTGAAAAAAATGAATTACGTTTTATTTATAATATTATTATGTTTACTTTCTGGCTGCTTCGGTCCTGCACCAGAAGAAAAGATTTATACGATTTTGGAGGAAGCTGTTACATTAGAAGATTCATTTAAAGAACAACAACAGCCATTACTCGAACTCGAAAAGAAGGAAGCGGACCTCTATAATAAGATTATGGATTTGGGAATGAAAGAATTTGAACAAGTTGTTTCCTTATCTAAACAAGCTTTAACTTCAGTAGAGGAACGAGAATCTAAAATACAAATGGAATATGACAGTATTATGTCTTCGAAAGATAAATTCAATGAAATTAATGAAGAAATCGAAAAAATTAAGGATGAAACACTTTTGCAATCTGCACAAGAGCTTAAGTCTACAATGGAAGGTCGATATAAATCATACGAAAAACTTTATGAAAACTATAAAAAATCAATTTCTTTAGACAAAGAACTGTATTCAATGCTTCAAAAGGAAGATTTGGAGATGGAGCAGTTGGAAACACAAATAGATAAAATTAATAAGTCATATCAATCTGTTATGGAACAAAATAATGAATTTAACAAACTAACTGAACAATATAATGATTTAAAAATAAAGTTCTATGAAGAAGCCAATTTAAATGTTGAAAAAAGTGAATAATGCTATGCTTATGAAGAACCTTCCTCTTGGGAGGTTCTTTTTTGTGCACTGTTGTTTCTCTTATTCCTTAATGGTATTCATTTAAAGCTAAATAAATTATTAGCTAAAATATGAAAACGCAGTGTTTGAGAAGGTGAAAAGTGTCGAGTATATATAATAAATACAAGTTGTTATATAAAACTGTATTACAAACAATGTTACAGTGTTTGCATTTGTGATAATACAGTTTGAAGAAACAAGTAAAATGATTAAGGATAAAATTTATTATTCTTTAACTATTATAGATATAAACTGATTGACGGGCGTGAAAACATTGGTGTAAACTTGTAAATGAATTGTTAATGTGTATCAGTTTATTTTAAATTTAAACTAATACAGAGTGGGCTAAACAGACCACCAAACCATACATAGAGAACGTTTTTATACATCTCGTGAGTGGTATAAAGGTAAGAAAAGTCGAATTCAAAAAAATTGTGTCATCCATAAGATTTTAGGGTAACCTATTGCTGTGAATATTGGAATTCTCTTACTAATACTTTTGAAGTTCAATTCTCAATAGGGATTGAACAACACTCTTAAAATGGAAAGGAAGAGGTTATAAAATGGCTGCAAAAACAAAAGGCGCTGTTGTAGACAGTAAGAAACAGTTTGAAGCTATTTCTAAGGTTTTTGAAACATTCCAGATTTTAAATGAAGAAGGTAAAGTCGTAAATGAAGCGGCAATGCCAGAATTAAGTGATGATCAATTAAAAGAATTAATGCGTCGTATGGTTTATACACGTATTTTAGATCAACGTTCTATTTCATTAAACCGTCAAGGGCGTTTAGGTTTCTATGCTCCAACTGCAGGACAAGAAGCTTCTCAGATTGCATCTCAATATGCTTTAGAAAAAGAAGATTGGATTTTACCTGGATACCGTGATGTTCCACAAATCATTTGGCATGGTCTTCCGTTATATCAAGCATTCTTGTTTTCTCGTGGACATTTCCATGGTAACCAAATGCCTGAAGGAGTTAACTGCTTATCTCCACAAATTATCATCGGTGCACAATACATTCAAACAGCTGGTGTTGCATTAGGTCTTAAGAAGAAAGGCAAACAAGCTGTTGCGATCACTTATACAGGTGATGGTGGTGCATCACAAGGTGATTTCTATGAGGGTATTAACTTTGCTGGTGCATATAAAGCTCCTGCAATCTTCGTTGTACAAAATAACCGCTATGCGATCTCAACTCCAGTTGAAAAACAATCTGCAGCACAAACTATTGCACAAAAAGCAGTTGCAGCAGGTATCGTAGGTGTTCAAGTTGATGGTATGGATCCATTAGCAGTCTATGCTGCAGTTCGTGATGCTCGTGAGCGTGCAGTTAACGGAGAAGGTCCTACATTAATTGAAACATTAACATTCCGTTATGGACCACACACTATGGCTGGTGATGATCCTACACGTTACCGTACAAAAGAAACAGAAAATGAGTGGGAAGCTAAAGATCCATTAGTTCGTTTCCGTAAGTTCTTAGAGGACAAAGGAATCTGGAACGAAGAAGAAGAAAATAAAGTAATTGAACAAGCAAAAGAAGATATTAAAGATGCTATTCAAAAAGCTGATAAATATCCAAAACAAAAGGTAACGGACTTGATGGAAATCATGTACGAAGAAATGCCTTATAACCTAAAAGAGCAATATGAAATTTACAAAGCAAAGGAGTCGAAATAATCCATGGCACAAATGACAATGATTCAAGCCATCACTGATGCATTACGCACCGAATTAAAAAATGATGAAAACGTCCTTGTATATGGTGAAGACGTTGGTGTGAACGGTGGGGTATTCCGTGCGACGGAAGGACTTCAAAAAGAGTTTGGAGAAGACCGTGTATTCGATACACCACTTGCTGAGTCTGGTATTGGTGGACTAACAGTTGGTTTCGGTTTAACTGGATTCCGTCCAGTTATGGAAATTCAATTCTTTGGTTTCGTTTATGAAGTAATGGATTCATTAAATGGTCAATTAGCTCGTATGCGTTATCGTTCAGGTGGACATTGGACTGCTCCAGTAACAATTCGTTCCCCATTTGGTGGATTCGTACATACACCAGAGCTTCACGCTGATAGCTTGGAAGGTCTGGTTGCACAACAGCCTGGACTTAAAGTTGTTATTCCTTCAACACCTTATGATGCAAAAGGACTTTTAATCTCTGCTATTCGTGATAATGACCCAGTTGTATTCTTGGAGCACATGAAATTATATCGCTCATTCCGTCAGGAAGTTCCTGAAGAAGAATATACTATCGAAATTGGTAAAGCTGATGTAAAACGTGAAGGTACAGATCTTTCAATTATTACTTACGGAGCAATGGTTCATGAATCATTAAAGGCTGCGGATGAATTAGAAAAAGAAGGTATTTCTGTTGAGGTTGTTGACTTACGTACAATCAGCCCGTTAGATATTGAAACAATTATTGCATCTGTTGAAAAAACAGGTCGTGTAATTGTCGTTCAAGAAGCACAAAAACAAGCAGGTATTGCGGCTAATGTAGTGGCTGAAATTACTGAAAGAGCAATTTTAAGCTTAGAAGCACCAGTATTGCGTGTTGCTGCTCCTGATACTGTATACGCATTTACTGAAGCGGAAAATATTTGGTTGCCAATTTATAAAGATATTTTAGAAACTGCTAGAAAAGTTCTTGAATTTTAATTAATACTTCAAAACGAATTTTTAACATAATTATAGGAGGTTGAATGATTTGGCATTTGAATTTAAACTGCCTGATATTGGTGAAGGTATCCACGAAGGTGAAATTGTAAAGTGGTTCGTTAAACCAGGCGACAAGGTTGAAGAAGATGATGTCCTTGCTGAAGTTCAAAATGATAAAGCGGTTGTTGAAATCCCATCACCAGTTAAAGGTACAGTTACAGAAGTAAATGTAGAAGAGGGAACAGTTGCAACTGTTGGTCAAACAATTATTACTTTTGATGCACCTGGTTACGAAAACCTAAAATTCAAAGGTGATCATGGTGATGATGAGCCTAAGAAGGAAGAAAAAGCTGAACCTGCACCAGCTGCAGAAGAGAAAACAGAAGCACCTGCTGCTGCACCTGCAGAAGTAGAGGTAGATCCTTCTAAGCGTGTTATTGCTATGCCTTCTGTACGTAAATATGCTCGTGAAAAAGATGTGGATATTCGTCAAGTTTCAGGTAGCGGTAAAAATGGTCGTGTATTAAAAGAGGATGTTGATTCATTCTTACAAGGTGGAGGAGTTACTGCTCAACCAGCTACTACAGAAGAAACACCAGCTGCAAAAGAAGAGAAACAAGCTCAACCAGCTGCAGCTCAAGCAATTCCAGAGGGTGAATTCCCAGAGACTCGTGAAAAAATGAGTCCAATCCGTAAAGCTATTGCTAAAGCAATGGTTAACTCAAAACATACTGCTCCACACGTAACTTTAATGGATGAAGTGGATGTAACAAATTTAGTTTCTCATAGAAAACAATTTAAAAATGTTGCAGCAGAGCAGGGTATTAAGTTAACATATTTACCGTACGTAGTGAAAGCTCTTACTTCAGCACTTAAAAAGTATCCTGTACTTAATACTTCACTTGATGACAAAACAGAAGAAGTTGTTCAAAAGCATTATTACAACATTGGTATTGCTGCTGACACTGAAAAAGGTCTTCTAGTACCAGTTGTGAAAAATGCAGAGCGCAAATCTGTGTTTGAAATTTCTGATGAAATTAACGGACTTGCTACAAAAGCGCGTGAAGGTAAGCTTGCACCAAATGAAATGAAAGGTGCTTCTTGCACAATCACTAACATTGGTTCTGCAGGTGGTCAATGGTTCACTCCAGTAATTAACCACCCAGAGGTTGCTATTTTAGGTATTGGACGAATTGCAGAAAAACCTGTTGTTCGTGATGGAGAGATTGTTGTAGCTCCGGTTCTTGCTTTATCATTAAGCTTTGACCACAGAATGATCGATGGTGCTACAGCTCAAAATGCTCTTAACCACATCAAGCGTTTACTTAACGATCCACAATTAATTTTAATGGAGGCGTAATCGATGGTAGTAGGAGATTTCCCAATTGAAACAGATACTCTTGTCATAGGAGCAGGTCCAGGCGGATACGTTGCAGCAATCCGCGCTGCACAACTAGGACAAAAAGTAACAGTAGTTGAAAAAGCAACACTTGGAGGGGTTTGTTTAAACGTTGGTTGTATTCCTTCAAAAGCGCTAATCGCTGCTGGACACCGTTATGAAGAAGCTAGACACTCTGAAGATATGGGTATCAAAGCTGAAAACGTAACTGTTGACTTTTCAAAAGTCCAAGAATTTAAACAAGGTGTTGTGAAAAAACTAACTGGCGGTGTAGCTGGATTACTTAAGGGTAATAAAGTTGATGTAGTTAGTGGTGAAGCATACTTTGTTGATAACGAAACTGTAAAAGTTATGGACGAAACGTCTTCACAAACTTACAAATTTAAAAATGTAATTATCGCAACTGGTTCACGTCCAATTGAAATCCCTGCTTTCAAATACTCTAAGCGTGTATTAGACTCTACAGGTGCATTAAACCTTCAGGAAATTCCTAATAAGCTTGTTGTAATCGGTGGCGGATATATCGGAACTGAGCTTGGTACAGCGTATGCTAATTTTGGTACTGAAGTAACGTTTATCGAAGCTGCTGACGAAATTCTTGCTGGTTTTGAAAAACAAATGAGTGCGATTGTTAAACGTAACCTAAAGAAAAAAGGAAATGTTGAAATTCACACAAAAGCAATGGCAAAAGGTGTGGAAGAAACAGACAACGGTGTTAAAGTAACATTTGAAGTAAACGGTGAAGAAAAAACTGTTGAAGCTGATTACTTATTAGTTACGGTAGGACGCCGTCCAAACACTGATGAACTTGGTTTAGAGCAAGTTGGTGTTGAAATGACGGATAGAGGTGTTATCAAAATTGATAAACAATGCCGTACAAACATTCCAAACATCTATGCAATCGGTGATATCGTTGAGGGGCCACCTTTAGCTCATAAAGCTTCTTATGAAGGTAAAATTGCTGCAGAAGCAATTGCTGGAGAAAAAGCAGAGATTGATTACTTAGCTATTCCTGCTGTTGTATTCTCTGAGCCAGAATTAGCTTCTGTAGGTTACACAGAAGCTCAAGCAAAAGAAGAAGGCATTGAAGTGAATGCTTCTAAATTCCCATTTGCTGCAAATGGTCGTGCGTTATCACTTAACAATACTGATGGTTTCTTAAAACTTGTAACTCGTAAGGAAGATGGATTAGTAATTGGTGCACAAATCGCTGGACCAAGTGCTTCAGACATGATTTCAGAGTTAGGATTAGCAATTGAAGCTGGTATGACAGCAGAAGATATTGCAATGACAATTCATGCTCACCCAACATTAGGTGAGATCACAATGGAAGCTGCTGAAGTTGCAATTGGTAGTCCAATCCATATCGTAAAATAATAAAGTAAAGGCTGACTATTATAGTCAGCCTTTTTGCATGTATTTATTTCTATTTCGATAGAGCGCTTGAAACAGGCTCTAATATATCTTCTTTTGATACAACGGTTCCTTCGATTTGTACTAAAACTTGTTTCTTATCAATAACAAGAAGCGATGGGAAAGTTTCGATTTCGAATTGATTATGATCTGTTTTCTCTGAGATTATTTTCATATTCTCAAATTCCTCTGGAAAATTCTTTTTAATGTCCAATAAGGCATCATAATAGACTGCTTCACGTTGAATATTTTCATCATCGGAAAAAAACACTAGTTGTTTGTCTTGTGGAATATCTTCATTTAAGGGACCTTCTGAAAACAGCAAATTTTCACATGAAGAAAGAACAATGACTGGTATGATGAAGGCAATAAGTATTGATCTTTTCATCCATGTCCACCTCTTTTTAATAGAATAAAATAGAACGAAATAATTATTTATGTCAGAATTTCACTTATAAAATTCAAAAATATGTATCTAAATTAAACACATTTTATCATAATAATTCAATTTTCTTCCTGTTGTCATCTATTTGTTACATAAATGAAAAATATAATGAAGTTTCTATACAAAAAATTAAGATTAAGTTTCAAAATCCCTGAAAGAATCTTATGTTTTTGCATAAGAATTGATAAAGGGGGAGGATGAAATGAAAAAAACATGGAGCTTGCTTTCTGTTACTCATCTCCTTTTGTGGAGTAGCTATAGCGTAATAGAATGGCTTTCAAAAAAAGATAGCTTTTTAGCAAAAATTATCTTATTGGTCATGTTTTTCTATCTTTCATATTTAATTGCTTATACTTTAATAAAGGCGAGGAAAAATGCGATATACTTTTCTCTTTTTTCTCTCCTGCTATTTGCTATTGCAAATCAAATTATTTTGTTTATTTCGGATTGAAAAAATGAGTACCATATTGGTACCCATTTTACTTTTTAACAATATTTTCTTGTTGCAATGATTTTAATAATGAGAAAACCATCAGGATCATATTCACTGCAAAGGAAAGTGATCTAATACTGCAAACGGAGCTCCAATACTACGTTTAAGTTACTTAAATATTTAATTCCTTTAAATAAATAAGAAACACCTCCGCTTATTTGAGCAGTGCCCCAAAAGCCTAAAGAAGTGGCTACCCCAAAAACAGTCGCAAATACAGCAATAAAATTAATTAGAATCCCAGTTTTGCCATCAACTTTATCATATTACTCATTATTCCATTTTGTTCTTTTCTAAATCGCAAGCCTATACGAAAATCATGATGGATAAAGGAAATTTCAATGATATCCAATAACGTCTAGTAAGCCTTGAATATCTCTTTATTTACTTTGCTAAAAATATAGACTATTTCATAGTTTTTCTATATTTCTGACACTTGTTTCTGTTTTAAATCATAGATTATCACTGTATTTTTAAAATACGAATGTTGATTGGAGGTTTGATATGTTCCATGAATTCTTATGAAAATTTAGAGGAATATTGGGAGGAACAGTTTGATAAAGGTGTAGAGTGTTATTACAAGGCAATTAAGGGAGATAAAAAAGCAGGTATTGAAGCACATCGTCTTTTTGAGGAACTTTTAAGAGAAGATCCCAATAATACGGAATTAATGGCTTATTTTGGATCAGTAAAGGCTTTGCGAGCAAGAGACACATTTGATCTGAGAGAGAAAGGTAAATACGCAAATGAAGGTCTAAAGTTGCTTGATGTAGCCGTATTAAAAGATCCTTCTAATGCATTAATTCGAACATTACGAGGAAATGTTGCCAATAACTTGCCTGAAAGTCGATTTCATAGAACGGAAACAGCAATTGAGGATTTTGAACGTATTATAAACATGTATGAACGCAATTCTTATGGAATTCCACAAACACTATGTATTGAAACAATGAAGAGTTTAATTACTGCGTATGAACGTTTAGGTAAGATAGAAGAAGCCACGGAGGTAGCAAATAAATTATTAGATATAGATTCTTCATATCAAATACCTAAGTTTAATAGCAAATTAACATCTTTACCAGTAGCTAATATAAATGACCCTATTAATGATGAAATTCATTCTTTATATACTATGGCAATTTGTAGTGATGAGGTCTCTTTACTTAAGGTGATGAAAAAAGTCTCACGATTAATGGATAAAGATTCTAATAATCCAATTTTACAAGCTTACAATGTTCATTTGAACTCAATTAAAAATAGTCATAGTTTTGCCGGTATGGTTGAACTATTCACAAATGCTTATAAGACTGCAAATCTATTAGATAAGCTTGTAAGTGAATATCCTACAACTTATAAAATACGATATGTGAGGGCGATGCAAAGTTATCGATTGCCAGAGTTTTTCTTTTTTCGATCTTCAACTGCTGCACGTGATTTTCAATATTTATCAGCTCAGTATGAAAAAGATCCTACTATTTTTTCTTTGGCTATCTATGAAGATATCCTACTTAGGCTTGGAGAATGCTTTGTTCGATTAGATATGGTAGAGGAAGCAGTAAAACAATGGCATAAACTTGTTGAATTTTCATCAAATAAAGAGATTGTTACCAAAGCCAACGAATTAATTAACGTCTTTTCATTTGAAGAGCTAATACTTGATGAAATAATGAAAAAACCAAAGGAACAATTATATGAATCTGCATTAAAACTTCATGATATTGGTGTGAACGGTAATGAAAAGGCAGCAAAACAATCACTGGCACTATGGGAATTCATTCAAAAAGAATATAGCAGCTGCCCGGTAGCAAAGTTTTATTATTCCGCGTCGTTAACCTTACTGGGTCGATTCTTCTCGGATCCTTATGAGGTCTTTAGCCAATCTATAAAAGGAATTTTTAAAGAAACTAAATACATCTATTCCGATCAATGATCCAAGGTATATTCAACTTCTTTTACATCGAGCCTATATACAATTTAGCCTGCCAGATACTTTCTTTCGTTGTAGTGATCAGATAATTAAGGATTTTGAAGCAGTTATTAAAATGTATCAAAGTAGCACAGATATTGATATAACCCAAAGTCAATATTTAAAGGTATTAGCTGATCTTGGAACTGTTTATGAGAAAAAACATTTTGTTCATAAAGCCAAAGAAATTTGGTCTGAACTTGCTAAGGAAGATGAAAGTTTATTTTATTCGGAGTTTTTGACTGAAAAAGGAATACGTATTGAGGATTAATCTTTGTTCGTACAACATAAAAAATAGGAGGCTATTATGGCTAATAATACAGAATGGAATCTTCGTTTTAATGAGGCTGTTGAGCTTTATCATAAAGGTGTAAAGGGAAATAAAAAAGCTGCACAGCAGGCATATCATTTATTTGAAACGTTAGCAAGTGAAAAACCAAATCACATAGAATCATTAGGATATTACGGAAGTGCTACAGCACTTTTAGCGAGAGATACCCCAATCCCTAAAGATAAGAAAAAATATGCATTAGAAGGTTTGAAAATGCTGGATCAAGCTGTTTCGAAAGAACCAAAAAATTATACAATACGTATTCTGCGAGGTAATGTATGTGCAAAAATGCCTGAATCAGTTTTTCATCGTACTTCAACTGCGATTGAAGACTTTGAGATGTTAGTGGATGCTTATAAAAATGACTCAACAGTACTATCGGAAAACACTTATCAATCTATATTAAATGAATTGGAAAAGGCAAAAAAAAGAATAAAATATTAGGTAATAAACGTTAGATTGTGTCACTCTATTCCTTGAAAAAGAGTGACCTTTTTTTATCTAAAGCTTAGTGAATAAAAATTGTTACTTAAGAATGTAATAATCACTTTATCCAGATTATATTCTGCTCTAACTAAAAAGATACATCCTAATTAACAAATACTTAAAGTAATCAATAAACAAATGTGTTATACAATTAACTATTGACTATTTAAATGTGACATATTATTATGGGTATAACGAGTTAATTAAACGCTTTCAGAGATTAGGAGAATTAAAGAGTTTTATTATCTAGAGTGAAAAGGGGTATGGAGATGGGAACAATCGTATGTCAGCAC
The DNA here is from genome assembly GCF_023078335.1 of Metabacillus endolithicus. Lineage (GTDB taxonomy): Bacteria > Bacillota > Bacilli > Bacillales > Bacillaceae > Metabacillus > Metabacillus endolithicus. Next base: position 4,489,095 of record NZ_CP095550.1, read on the forward strand.
TGCAGCTCTACAATCGGTCATGTAGAAGGAGAAAAAGTGACAACTTTATATGGTAAATGTAGTCATAATGATTGTTGTAGCCAAAACCAGCAACGAAGCTCAGTAAAGGTCAAATAAAAGGGGTTATATATAAAAGGGAAGATTGACTATGAATTCTAATTCAGTACTGGAAAATTGTACTGAAAAAATTAGCTCAAGTACTTGTAAAGGTACTTGAGCTTTGTTTTGTACTACCAGAAAGTTAAGAATTTATGGATGAAGGATAAGAAAAGCTAAGCTAAGGCTAACACTTGGGCGACCAGCTAAGCTCTTCCAATCTAAAATACGTTTAGAATTCCCAAAAAGGGAGGGGTTTTATCTAATTGCTCTATGTTCTTTAATCACTCGTATTTTGTTAAGCGTAGGATCCTCAGGACCTTGAACTGGTAAACCTACTTCTAAGTTTTTCTTAATATATGTTAAATTTTCTTCAGTAATGATTTCCCCTGGAATGAAAATTGGTATGCCTGGAGGGTAAACCATGATAAACTCAGCAATAATTCTACCTGCGGATTCTTCAAAGGACACAATTTCAGTTTCCGAATAAAATGCATCTCTCGGTGTAAGCGCAAGTACTGGAATATCAGGTAATAAAATGCGTTCTTTTACATCATCGTGCTCTTTCATTGCATTAAATTCTGAAGATAGCTCATTTAATGCTTTAATCAATGTATCAACATCATTTTTCGTATCCCCAGGTGTAATAATACAAAGGATATTGTACAAATCAGATAATTCTACTTCAATTAGGTATTTTTCTCGAAGCCATTTTTCAACATCATAGCCTGTAATACCAAGTTCATAAACTGGAATAATCAATTTTGTTGGGTCATAATCAAATGTTGCTTTAGTACCTAATATTTCTTTACCTATACAAGATATGTTAGGAATTTCGTTTATTTTATCTCTTGTATAATTAGCCAACTCAATCGTTTTCTGAATAAGTTCATGCCCTTCGGTTGCCAATCGTTTTCTTGCAACATCAAGTGAAGCAAGAAGCAAGTACGAAGTTGAGGTGGTTGTCATCATACTTAAAATGGATTGAACACGTTGTGGTGATACAAGTCCTTCTCTTACATTTAATACAGAGCTTTGAGTCATTGAACCACCTAGTTTATGGACACTAGTTGCGGCCATATCGGCACCTGCTTGCATTGCACTTAAAGGTAAATCTTCATGAAAATGTATATGCACACCATGTGCCTCATCGACTAAAACTGGAACTGAGTATGAATGAGCAATTTCAACGATTTTCTTTAAATCAGCAGAAATCCCAAAATAGGTAGGATTTATTACAAGTACACCTTTTGCGTCAGGGTGTTGTTCTAGTGCTTTTTCAACAGCATCCGTTGTTATGCCGTGAGAAATACCGAGGTTTTTATCAATTTCAGGATGTATGAAAATAGGTGTTGCGCCTGAAAAGACAATGGCAGACATAACGGATTTATGAACATTCCTAGGAACGATAATCTTATCTCCAGGCCCACAAACAGTCATAACCATTGTCATAATGGCACCACTCGTTCCTTGAACGGAGAAAAATGTATGATCAGCACCAAATGCTTCCGCTGCTAAGTCTTGAGCTCTTTTTATCATTCCTTTAGGGGCATGGAGGTCATCTAAAGGTCCGATATTAATTAAATCGATTGATAAGGCGTTATCACCAATAAATTGTCTAAATTCAGGATCAATCCCTGCTCCTTTTTTATGTCCCGGAATATGAAACTGAATAGGGTCTTTTTTTGCATGTTCAATTAAACCAGTGAACAATGGTGTTTCTTTTTGTGACAAAGTTGTTCCCACCTTCTTTTTTGAAAGATATTATTGTGTTTTTATGACATCAAAAGCAACGGATGATGTTTAGCGTCTATTATGTATGAGATCCGATACTTTTAAGTTTTACATGTATTACATAAGTTTATGTCGAAATCTGCGTTATTATTAGACATAAAACAAATGAATTATATCGCTATCAATAAAGTCAGTCAACAGAAAAGATTAAATAAAAAGATAGAAGGGAGAAATTAGCCAGTCTAGAATAGTTATTTAATAAAGGAGGGGAAGAAATGAATTGGAGAACAAGAGTAACTGATGTTTTGGGGATTCAATATCCTATTATCCAGGGGGGTTAGCGTACTTAGCCTATTCAGATTTAGCTGCAGCTGTTTCAAATGCTGGTGGGTTAGGGCAAATTACAGCTATGTCACTTGGAACAACTGATGCACTCCGTAATGAAATTAAAAAGATACGTAATAAAACATCAAAACCGTTTGGCGTGAATTTTGCAATCGGCCAACACGGAAAAGGGTATGAAGAGCTAGTACAAGTAGCGATTGAGGAAGATGTTCCAGTGATCTCTATGACAGGTGGAAATCCCAGTCCTATTTTTGATTTACTTAAAGGCACGGAAATAAAAAAACTGGTTTTAGTAGCAGCAAAACGGCAGGCAATCAAAGCAGAAGAGTTGGGTGCAGATGCTGTAATGGTAGTAGGACAAGAAGGCGGGGGACATCTTGGAAGAACAGATGTAGGTACTATGGTGTTAGTTCCTCAAGTAGTCGACGCTGTCAAAATACCTGTTATTGCTTCAGGTGGGATTGCTGATGGTAGAGGTTTAATGGCTGCTTTAAGCTTAGGAGCTGAAGGAATTGAAATGGGCACTAGATTTATTGCTACGAAAGAATGCATTCATGCACACCCTGTTTATAAGAAAGCATTAATTGATGGAGATGAAAACAGTACAGTTGTTATTAAAAAGTCACTTGGAGCACCTGCTCGGGCAATTGCTAATGAATGGACGGACAGAATCTTAGAAATTGAAAAGAATTCTGGTGGGTATGAAGAATTAAGAACTTATATTAGTGGGGGAGCTAACAAAAGATACATATATGATGGTAAGATAAATGATGGGTTTGCATGGGCAGGGCAAGTAATGGGGTTAATATCAGACATACCTTCTGTACAAGAGCTGGTTAGTCGAATTATTAAAGAGGCGGAAACAATCCGTAAAGAATGGACATAATGTTCATAGACACAGTGGAAGTGAGGCATTATACATGGAATATCAATATCCTATTTCTCTAGACTGGAACACAGAGGAAACAGTTGATGTGATTCATTTTTTTGAATGTATTGAGAAAGCATATGAAAATGGAATCGATCGGACAGTACTAATGACAGCATATCGAAGATTTAAAGAGATTGTGCCAAGTAAGGCGGAAGAAAAGACAATATGCAATGAGTTTGAAGAAGTGAGCGGTTATTCATCCTATCGCGTGATCAAAAAAGCAAAAGATGCTGAAGAAGTTCATTTATTGAAAATGTAAGAATCAAAACGTCCAAAGTAGTAAAAGTACTTTGGACGTTTTGTTATCACAAACGATTTGTTTTTTTATTTATCGAACGACAGCTTATAAAGAGGAAGTAATGTCTCATATGTTTCACGAATAACTTCATATAACTTATCTCCGTCTCCTACAATTGGGTCTTCCGCTCGGAAATGACGACCAATAAGAAATTCCGCTTTTTTTACATCTCTAAATCTTTCTAAAGCTTTTTTTAAATCAGTTTCCTGAAGTGGCTTAGCATCTTTCTTTGTATGATCTAAAGAAACATAGTATTCTTCTGGTGTAATATCTACAACTTTATCAAGATGTTCTAAGAAATTTTTTGCAATATTTTCCTTGTTTGGTAATTCATAAATAAATGCCAACCAAATAAAAAGATGGTCATCAAATAATCCAACCTGAAAGTGAGGGTGCTGTTTATATCCACGTTTATTATCCGCAATAGCCAACCATGTATCTTTAGGTGGATTTACCGTTCTTCTTGCATGCTTTGCTATATGTAAAAACATTTCCTTTTGCAGCAAAGAAGCAAGATCATCTGTTAAAGCTTGTCCTAACTCATGGAATTTTGGTTGAATACGTCCTCGTATTGCTTCCATCCGTTCATCCAGACCATCTATTGTAAATGTTTCAAAATCTTCATTTGTGAACCCTTTAAACTTCATTGATCAAAGTTCCTCCTAGTTTATATCTAATTTTAATTTATAATTATTATAAACAATTTCCATCCTCTTTCCCAGTTATATGTCTTCCTTAAGTTTACCTTAAAAACGATTGATTATTTACTAGTTAAAACTACCCGAACGTACATTCCTGATATTCTCTTTTTAAAGTTTTAAAAAATAATTTGGTGGTATAGATTAGGTAAATACACAATTTTGTCTAATTGGTTCCAACTTTTTTTACGATCACATATTATATAAAAAAACTATTAAATCATTAAATGATTCTTTGAAATCGCTTTGTTGGTTACCTTGTTATAAAAAAGATGAAATGAAAGGGGCGGTAAAAAATGAAACAAATAGTTAAAACGAGTGGTCAGAAAATGATTAACAATCGTATTGGGGTGTTAAGACTCGAACTCGATTACGAATTAGCCTCCCTTTACGAAGCTATGCAGAATAAAGATCAAAAGAAAAAAATAGAGTGTAAGCAAAAACTAGAAAAGTTAAGAAAAGAGTGGATGAAACTTCAAGCTTAGTAGAGAAGAATATCTACAAACGAACCTTAGGTTAGGTTCGTTTTTACTGCGCGACAAAGTGTCAGATACTTGATTTCCGTTAATTCCATACAGTATGCTTAATATAGAAATGGTGATTTATTACATAGAAATGAGGTTACTTAATGACGAACTGGAAGGAATTAGATCAAAAGGCAAAACAGTGGGTGGAAGAAGCCGGTGAATTAATAAGAAACTCTTTTGATTCTGCCCTTTCTATACAGTACAAGTCAAACCCAAATGATTTGGTTACAAATATGGATAAAGAAGTAGAACAATATTTAATCAGTAAAATTCAAGAAACCTACCCTGATCACAAAATCCTTGGTGAAGAGGGATATGGTGATAAGGTGGAAAGTTTAGACGGAGTCGTGTGGATTATTGATCCAATTGATGGCACGATGAATTTTGTCCATCAGCAAAGAAACTTTGCTATATCTGTAGGAGTATATGGAGATGGTGTTGGTTACATAGGGTTAATCTATGATGTTGTACATAAAGAGCTTTATCATGCTTTTAGAGGAGAGGGTGCTTATATGAATGAGTTACCTTTGCCTAAACGTGATGAAGTGAAAATCGAGCAAGCTATATTAAGTGTAAGTCCGATGTGGGTAACAGAGAATAAACGGTTCGATCACCAATTAATTACCCCTATTGTTAAAAGGGTACGTGGTACAAGGTCTTATGGATCAGCAGCGCTTGAATGTGCATATGTTGCAGCGGGACGTTTAGATGCTTATATGACGATGAGATTGGCACCTTGGGACTTTGCGGCGGGTTTGGTTCTCCTAGAGGAAGTTGGTGCAAATGCATCAACATTATCAGGAGAAAAACTTGATCTATTAAATAAGAATAGCTTTTTTATTGGTGAACAATCATTACATCAATATATCCTTAAAGAATTTTTGGTAAAATGACAAAATTAACATCTCGTAAACTTGAGACTAGTGATTATCCGTTTTTCATGGATGTAGTTAGCACAAGTCTAGAATGGCAAGAGGAAGAATGTAAAGTTGAAGACCTTACTGAATACCTATCATCATACAAAATGTACAACGGTGAATGGAGGGTATGGTTGGATGGAAATCACCTTATAGGTATATCATATGTTTTGGAATGGTCTCCAGCTAACGAGAAGCCTTGGATTGGTACGATTATTGTTCATGAAAACTTTAGAGGAAAAGGATATGGAAAAGCCATACTAAATGAGATCGGAATGGTTTTAAGTGATAATGGACATAAAGCAATATTTGCGGGGTGTCCTATTCAGAGAGATTCTTGGCTTCTATTTCTTGGGAAATGTGGATTTGAGCAATTTAAGGTTGAAGAGGATGATACAACGCATAAAAAATTTATGATCTCTGTTAAGCCATTATAAAGAAAACTCGCCGAAGATGGCGAGTTTTCTTTAATTTCTAGAGAAAAGGAGAGGATCTTATATTAAGCCTTTTTCTCTCATTCTTTTTTTCATAATAAAACCAGTAGCCATTACAGCATTTAGACCAATGATGGCCAAAATAATTCCTAGGATGCTTCGTTCACCAACGGCCACTCCAATTCCAATCATAAAAGAGTAATTGCTAATACAGCTAATACAAGAAAAATCCATTTACCTTGTTTCATTAAAAATGACAGCTCCCAACCATGGCTTTGCCTAATTTTTGATTACTTCTTATAGTTTACTTAAAATCATTCGGCTTTTCTAGATTGTTTATGGTATAATATCGAAGGTGATTTTGAAATAATGAAAGTATTAACTCAGAATACTACAGGAATGAGCATTTTAAAACCATTTAGATAGCCTCTCATTCTTTGGTTATTATATATTTTTAGGAGATGAAATTGTGAAACTTCGAAATGATATTCGCAACATTGCTATTATTGCCCACGTTGACCACGGTAAAACTACTTTGGTTGACCAACTTTTACATCAGTCTGGAACATTCCGTACGAACGAGCAAGTTGCTGAACGTGCAATGGATTCAAACGACCTTGAGCGTGAGCGTGGAATTACAATCCTTGCAAAAAACACAGCAATAAACTATAAAGACAAACGTATTAACATTATGGATACGCCAGGACATGCTGACTTCGGTGGAGAAGTTGAACGTATTATGAAAATGGTTGACGGTGTATTACTTGTTGTTGATGCTTATGAAGGGTGTATGCCACAAACACGCTTCGTATTAAAGAAAGCATTAGAGCAAAACTTAACACCGATTGTTGTCGTAAACAAGATCGACCGTGATTTTGCACGTCCATCAGAAGTAGTTGATGAAGTATTAGATTTATTCATCGAGCTTGATGCAAATGAAGATCAATTAGAATTCCCGGTAGTGTTTGCTTCTGCTATTAATGGTACAGCAAGTACAAGTCCTAACCCGGCTGAGCAAGAAGAAAACATGGCTTCATTATTTGATGCTATTGTAGATCATATTCCTGCACCAGTTGATAACAAAGAAGAGCCTCTTCAATTCCAAGTAGCTTTGTTAGATTACAATGACTACGTAGGTCGTATCGGGATTGGACGTGTATTCCGTGGAACAATGAAGGTTGGACAACAAGTTTCTCTAATGAAAGTTGATGGTTCAATTAAAAACTTCCGTGTATCAAAGATTTTTGGTTTCCAAGGATTAAAACGTGTTGAAGTAGAACAAGCTGTCGCAGGGGACCTTGTTGCAGTATCAGGTATGGAAGATATCAATGTTGGTGAGACAGTATGTCCAGCTGAACATCAGGAAGCTCTTCCTATTCTACGTATAGATGAGCCTACATTACAAATGACATTTGCTGTAAATAACAGTCCGTTTGCTGGTCGTGAAGGTAAATTTGTTACAGCACGTAAAATTGAAGAGCGTTTATTAGCTCAATTACAAACAGATGTAAGTTTACGTGTTGATCCAACAGATTCACCAGATGCATGGGTTGTTTCTGGTCGTGGGGAGCTTCATTTATCAATCTTAATTGAAAACATGCGTCGTGAAGGATATGAATTACAAGTATCTAAACCAGAGGTTATTGTTAAGGAAATTGATGGAGTAAGATGTGAACCAGTAGAACGTGTACAAATTGATGTTCCTGAAGAGCACACTGGTTCTGTTATGGAATCTATCGGAGCTCGTAAAGGTGAAATGCTTGATATGATAAATAACGGTAATGGTCAAGTACGCTTAATATTTAATGTACCTGCTCGAGGGTTAATTGGATATTCAACTGAGTTCATGTCTTTAACTCGTGGATTTGGTATCATTAACCACACATTCGACAGCTACCAGCCAATGCAACCTGGTAAAGTAGGAGGACGTCGCCAAGGTGTTCTTGTTTCAATGGAGAATGGCAAGTCTACTACTTACGGTATTCAAGGTGTTGAGGACCGTGGAGTGATCTTCGTTGAAGCTGGTGTTGATGTATATGAAGGTATGATTGTTGGAGAACACACTCGTGAAAATGACCTTGTTGTTAATATTTGTAAGATGAAACAACAAACAAATATTCGTTCTGCTACTAAAGATCAAACGAGTACAATGAAAAAACCTCGTATTATGTCATTAGAAGAAGCCCTTGAGTATCTAAATGACGATGAATATTGTGAGTTAACTCCTGAATCGATTCGATTGAGAAAGAAAATTCTCGATAAAAATGAACGTGAAAAAGCAGCTAAAAAGAAAAAACTAGCTGGCATGTAATTGGAAAGCTAATTTGAAAGGCTGATTCTATTGTGTAGAATCAGCCTTTCACTTAAAGTAATGTTCATAGTTCAATTTGTGGATGGATGGTAACCTAACATAAGTAGACTCCAATTTACTAAAATGATGTAACAATTTATGTGTTAGTATATAATTAGAGTTTTTATACAGTTAGTAACTAGCAAGTAAACTTGTGAGGAGGGGACATGATGGATGTTTCAGAAAGACTTTCGTTTTTTCCTAGCCTGTACCAAGTTGTCGATAACCCGAAGCTTGGGATGTGGATGTTATATTTAACAATCTTATTTTTATCGATTCTTGTTTACAAACTTGGGTTTGCTAAAAAACTTCCAATTTTAAAATCGGCTGTTATATATACCTTTTTAGCCTTTGGTTGTACGGTATTAACATTTTTAGGGATCTTTTTACCAGTTGCAGAAGGTCTAGTAGTTGCAGCACTTATTTTAATTATTTATAAGATCAGGCTATATCAGTCAAAAAAACAAGAAGCAGAAGAAGTAAAATAAAGGTTCTGACAAAAGTCAGAACCTTTATTTTATAGTTGATTTAGAAAAAAATCGTAGCGGAATTGGTAGGATTAAGGCGTATAGTAAGTGTCCAAGTGTCCACCAAAGTATAGCTGTAAAGTCAAGTAACTCAGGTGTTTCTTTTATGGAAACTATTGTTAAAGGAAAATATAAAAAAACAGTTGGTACAGTTAAAAAACATGAGAGAAGAACTTGCTGCTTCACCTTTACTAGCTTAAGAAAATGAGTTAAAAAAACAAAGATTATACCGATCATAACAGATACTGCTAGATGAACAATAAATTCTAAGATTTCAGGAATATAACCAATATAAATAAAATCAATATTTAGCAATAGTGTGTAAACCTTAAGATTTGTTATTGTTTCGACTAATTTTAAAAACAAGTTCCCAATACTGTTCCGCTTATAAGTCCGGTAACGATCCCTTGAAAAATTCTCACCAGGTGTCTTCAGTCTTTTTATCTTGATAAAGCCGAAACTTACCGGTTGCAATTCGCTCATTTGTTTTTTCTGTAATTCTGTTTTGACAAGGATTACACATATATGTATGAATTGGACGGTTTCTAAGTCGTTTTGCAACTAATGTTTCATCGTCAATGTTTTCCACTGTATCACAAATAACACACTTAACTCTCATTTGGCACCTCTTTATTATATTAATATCTTTTACTAATTCTATTGGTCATATTATAACATAAAGCCTTTAAAAGGATTGAGAAGGAATGTTTTTAGTTGGAACCTTTTAGAAAAAAAGGTATGATATTTGTATATAAAATGGAAAGGGAGGATTCAGATGGCAAATAAAGTTGAACCAGTGTTAATTGTTCCCTTATTTAATGCTTTGCAACAAGAGCGGTATGTAACTTTGGCAACAATTGATAATGAAACGGGTTCTCCAAACATAAGTGCCATTTCTTGGGTTTTTGCTCCGGAAACTAATCGAATATTATTAGCAGTAGATGAACGCTCACGAATCATCGATAATATAAAGAAACATCCTGCAGTTGTTTTAAATGTAATCGCTAACGAATCTACATACTCCATTAACGGAAATGCACATGTTAAAGGGGAAAGGTTGGAAGAAGTTCCGCTAAAACTTGCTTTAATTGAACTATCTATAATCGAAGTTCGTGATGTTATGTTCTATGGTTCAAAAATTTCAGCTGAACCAAAATATGAAAAAACATATGATGAAAAAGCGGCATCTAAGTTAGATAAACAAGTATTAGATGCGTTAAAAAAACATCATTGAAAAGTGAATATATTATAGTCGTATTAGAAAAAAGACTGCTTGAAACAAGATGACCCTAACATCGCTAAATCGTATTAGGTATTCATAAATTGTTCCAGGCAGTCTTGTTTTAATTAAAAAAGTAATTGATTTACTTATCGTTTAAATGACCATTCGATTGATCTTGCTGTACTTTTTCTAACGACTTTTCTTCTTGATCATTTAGTTGATTTTTACTTTGCTCTGTTGGTTGTTTTTGCTGGTTATCTAAGATTTCAGACGGTACTTCTGGTACGACACGTCCTACAATGGCTGCTAACTCGTCTAAGATACCAACAACTGGTCTTCCTTCCTGAATTTCGTTGGCCATTTCACGCAGTCTAACGTTTGTATCTGCATCAGCAATGACGATTGCTCTTGCTCCATATGGATCATGCATTAAGCTTTCTGCAACTGTATATTTTATTGTTTCTACTTTATTACGATCAAGCTTTGAATTAACATCAATACCAATAACTGCAAATTGTCCAAGCACAACAGCTGTTGCATCGTTAACTTCAGGTATTTGAGTTGCAAGCTCCACAAGATGCTTTGAGATTTCTTGTCCTGTTTTACGATCAACATGCTCTTCTACGCTGTTTTTAACATTTATTGGTGTTTCGTTTCCGTCATTTTTTTGCGTATCATTGGCACCTTGGTCTTGATTGCAACCGGTTATGATGAGGAACGATAACAAAAGAATTGTAATGAATTTCATGAGATCACTCCTTAAGATTTTTTAGAAATAGTGTTATTCATTGAAGTTAATTGTTCATTTGACATCAGAATTTCAGTTGAAAAGAAGTTTTTTTACTGCTTTTTAATTTTATTGTCTAATAAACCTTCTATCTTTATTCATTCTTTCATATATTTTAGCAACGCTTCATTCACAGCTTGACTTTTTTTCACCACCTAATTGTTAAACTCCATAAAAAAATAGGAACGGAGTAGGAGGCGGAGGTTTGAGGAAGATTTATGTTTTAGACACAAATGTATTATTGCAAGATCCGAATTCAATATTTTCTTTTGAAGAAAATGAAGTAGTAATTCCAGCAGTGGTTTTAGAAGAGGTTGATTCAAAGAAGCGGTATATGGATGAAATAGGTAGAAATGCAAGACAAGTTTCAAAATTGATTGACCAGCTTAGAGAAACAGGCAAACTTCATGAGAAAATTCCTTTACCCAATGGTGGGTCATTAAGGATAGAATTAAATCATCGGTCTTTTCACCAATTACAAGAAATTTTTGTTGAAAAAACAAATGATAACCGAATACTTGCAGTTGCAAAGAATTTATCTTTAGAGGAACAGACGAAAGAAAATGGCCGAGCAGTTATTTTAGTAAGTAAGGACACGCTCGTTCGAGTAAAGGCTGATGCGATTGGTTTAATAGCTGAGGATTTTTTAAGTGATCGAGTAGTAGAAATTGATCACATCTATTCAGGCTTTCTCGACTTGTATATTAGCAATGAAAATTTAAATCGTTTTTATGAGAAAAATGAGTTAATATTATCAGAAATAACGAATCATCCTTTTTATCCAAATCAATTTGTGATCATGAAAGATGCACTTGGAGGTTCATCATCTGCGATTGGTAAGGTGGATCAATCAGGTAAAAAAATCCAAAGACTTGTATTTGATCATGACCACATTTGGGGAATTAAACCTAGAAATGTTCAGCAAACGATGGCTATGGAGCTTTTACTTAGAACGGACTTGCCTTTAGTTACATTAATTGGAAAAGCTGGGACTGGAAAAACATTACTTGCTTTAGCGGCAGGTCTTATGCAAACTGAAGATCTTGGTTCTTACAAAAAGTTACTTGTGGCAAGACCGATCGTACCTGTTGGAAAAGATTTAGGATTTTTACCTGGTGAGAAAGAAGAAAAGCTTAGACCGTGGATGCAGCCAATATTTGATAACCTTGAATATCTCTTTAATACTAAAAAGCCAGGTGAGCTTGATGCAATATTAGCTGGTATGGGGTCAATTGAAGTGGAAGCTTTAACGTATATTCGTGGGAGAAGTATACCTGAGCAAATTATTATTATTGATGAAGCTCAAAATTTAACAAAACATGAAGTGAAAACAATTCTTACGCGTGTTGGAGAGAGAAGTAAAATTGTTCTAATGGGAGATCCAGAACAAATAGATCATCCTTATTTAGATGAATATAATAATGGACTAACCTATGTTGTGGAAAAGTTTAAAGATCAGCCAATAGCCGGTCATGTAAGGCTGGTAAAAGGAGAAAGATCTGGGTTAGCTCAGCTTGCAGCTGACTTACTATAGTGTTCTACAATTACTCAAAAAGAAAAGGGCTTTGATCAGCCCTTTTCTTAACGAATTAAGAAACAATAATTTCCTTTACATGCTTTATTGGTGAATCAATATTTGATCCATCACCATAATAAACGTGAATAGGACCATCTTCTTTAAGAGGTTTTCCTTTCTTGCTAAACCCTAAGATCATCTCTGAGGCATCTCCGAGTGAAACGATGTATTTCTGATCTTTTGTAATAAATTGAACCTCTTTTGCATCATCTTGGAACTCTGCATTTTGAAGGAAGGGTTTAAAAGGAATTCCAAAGGTTCCGTTCAAAATTTTTTCTTTTTCATATGTACGTTCTGTCTTAAGTGTTGGAGGGTAAATAGCTCCTTCACGAATTTCACGTTCCCAGTGTTTAGATACCGCTTTCGTATACTCTTCTAACTCATCTTTTGATTCCTGTTCCGTATGAAAATAAGTTGTCAAATCAACTTTTCTATCATCGAAAATCCAAACTCCTGGATCTAAGGTAATTTGATAATTTACCTTTCCTTTTATAATAATAATTGAATTCATTATGAACACCCCTTTACAACGCTAGTATAAGCTTTTATGGAAAATTTGTCACATGTTAAGAAAGCAATCCTTTTCAATGGGCTTTAGAATTAATTCCATTGTGAAAGTAAGCATCATTTGTGTAAAAATACATTAGCTTTATCCTATAAAAATCTAATTCCATTATAATAATATTTAAGAATTAACAAATAGGCTTAAATTTTAGAGGATTATTTAATCTTTAGTCTGTTTGTCCTTGCTTTTTTCCTTCAATGGATTTAATATTAATACATAGAATAGGGTAATCGCTCGGAAACGGAGGGATTAAATTGGCGTCTGAGATTGCTGTTAATCATCGAGAAAAGGCACTTGCGGTACTTAAGGCAGATGCTGATAAAATCATGAAATTAATCAAGGTTCAAATGGATAATTTAACGATGCCTCAATGTCCACTTTATGAAGAGGTTTTAGATACACAAATGTTTGGTTTATCTAGAGAAATAGACTTCGCTGTAAGGCTTGGTTTAGTTGAGGAACGTGAAGGAAAAGAACTTCTTGATTCGCTTGAAAGAGAGTTGTCTGCATTACACGATGCATTTACAACAAAATAGTTGACTGAAAACTCAAACTCACATGTAATAGTTTGAGTTTTTTTAGTTTATTGATAAAAATATGATGATTTTAAAGGAATTTCCTCTATAAAAAGCGAAGATATAGTAAAATAAAGGTACAACTAGATTTACTTCATGTTTTAAAGTAAGGAAGAGATAATTATGATGAAAAAAATAATAAAATCATATGATTATTCATTAATATTAGCTGTTATCCTGTTATGTTCATTTGGACTTGTTATGGTTTATAGTTCTAGTATGATCACTGCAGTTGCACGATATGGCTTTGAGCCAGATCATTTTTTTCAAAGGCAAAAAATGGCTCTTATTGGAGGCGGTCTTGCATTTATTGTAATGATGATTTTTCCTTACAGAGCATTTTTAAATAGTAAAATTTTGAAATTTATTGTCTTTGGATCTATTGGACTCTTAGTCTCTTTATTTTTCATCGGGCATGTAGCCGGTAACGCTCAAAGTTGGATCAAGTTAGGTGGTTTCAGCCTTCAGCCTGGTGAGTTTGTGAAGCTAAGTGTAATCATTTATCTTGCAGCTGTTTATGATAAGAAACAGTCTTATATAGATGAATTTGGACGAGGTGTTCTTCCTCCGCTTATTTTCACAGGACTTATTTGCTTTTTTGTTGTCATTCAACCTGATTTTGGAACTGCTTTTATAATTGGGATGATTGCTATTTGTATGATTGTCTGCTCAGGTATGGCGATAAAAAGTATGTTGAAGCTAATATCTCTTTTCGGGCTGTTTTGTTTATTGATGCTGCCGTATATCATTCTTAAAGGATTTTTTAGCGATGAACAGATGAGTCGTTTTACTGGTGTGCTAGATCCTTTCGGAAACGAAGGGGGAGCTGGATATCAACTAGTAAATTCTCTTTATGCAATTGGTTCCGGTGGCTTGACAGGATTAGGTTTGGGACAAAGCGTTCAAAAGTATGGATACTTACCTGAATCACATACTGATTTTATTATGTCTATCATTGCTGAGGAATTAGGAATTTTAGGAGTCCTATTTGTATTGATTCTACTATCATTTATTGTAATAAAAGGATTCTATATTGCCAGGAAATGTCAAGATCCTTTTGGTACCTTGCTTGCCGTTGGTATTTCAAGTATGATTGCCATTCAATCTATGATTAATTTAGGCGGGTTAACGGGATTGCTGCCGATTACAGGCGTTCCATTACCGTTTATAAGCTATGGAGGTTCTTCTATTCTTTTGCTCCTTATTTCTATGGGACTACTTATAAATGTTTCAATGTTTACAACATACCGTGATACGTATAAGAAGCCTGTTATAGTGGATAATCAACCATTACAAGAAATCAAGCCTGTTCAAACAACAAAGAATACTTCAATAAGATAAAATTCACTTAAATACCCATCAGTCACAAATGTCTGTCTGACGGGTATTTTCTTTATACTCTGAAGATAATTACCTACTGTGTTAGTCTAAAAGGTCAAATAGTCAGTGATTTTCTGTATAACATTTTTCTTTAATGTGTTATACTAATTGCAAACTAATTGTTTGTTTTAGGAGGGGAAATGATTTAATGGGTAAAGTGAATAAGCTTTTAGTTGCAAACAGAGGGGAAATAGCAATTCGGGTTTTCCGGGCATGTACAGAGTTGAATATTAGGACAGTAGCGATTTATTCGAAAGAAGATACAGGATCATATCATCGCTATAAAGCTGATGAAGCTTATTTAGTAGGAGAAGGAAAGAAACCAATTGATGCCTATCTTGATATCGAAGGAATCATTGAGATCGCAAAAAATAATCAGGTTGATGCAATACATCCAGGTTATGGTTTTTTATCTGAGAATATTCATTTTGCTAGAAGATGCGAGGAAGAAGGAATCATTTTTGTTGGTCCTAAATCTGAGCATTTAGATATGTTTGGAGATAAGGTAAAGGCAAGAAAACAAGCAGAACTAGCCAATATACCTGTTATACCGGGGAGTGATGGTCCTGTAGCAAACCTTGATGAAGTGATTGAATTTGGAGATACATACGATTATCCTTTTATGATTAAGGCCTCACTTGGAGGCGGTGGAAGAGGTATGAGAATTGTAAGAAGTAAAGAAAGCTTACAAGAATCATATGAACGAGCAAAATCTGAAGCGAAAGCAGCTTTTGGGAACGATGAGGTTTATGTAGAAAAATTTATTGAAAATCCTAAGCATATTGAAGTTCAAATATTTGGAGATCATGACGGGAAAACTGTTCACCTTTATGAAAGAGATTGTTCTGTCCAGAGACGTCATCAAAAGGTTGTTGAGGTAGCACCTAGTGTTTCCTTATCAGAGGACCTTCGTAGTAGAATTTGCGATGATGCTGTAAAGCTTATGGATAATGTGAAATACTTAAATGCAGGAACAGTTGAATTTTTAGTTTCAGGAGATCACTATTATTTCATTGAAGTAAATCCACGTGTTCAGGTTGAACATACGATAACCGAAATGATAACAGGAATTGATATTGTTCAAACTCAAATTCTAATAGCTCAGGGTCATAATCTGGCGAGTAAAGAGATTGGCATTCAATCTCAAGATCAAATTAAAGTAAATGGCTATGCAATTCAATCAAGGGTAACGACAGAAGATCCTTTAAATAACTTTATGCCTGATACCGGTAAAATTATGGCATACCGATCTGGTGGCGGCTTTGGTGTTCGTTTAGATGCAGGTAATGGGTTTCAAGGGGCTGTTATTACTCCTCACTATGATTCATTACTAGTAAAGCTTTCGACTTGGGCTTTAACATTTGAACAAGCTGCATCTAAAATGGTCAGAAATTTAAGGGAATTTAGAATAAGAGGAATTAAAACAAATATTCCTTTTTTAGAAAATGTAGTAAAGCATGAGGATTTCTTAAGTGGAAAATATAATACATCCTTTATCGACTCATCACCGGAGTTATTTGTTTTTCCAAAAAGGAAAGACAGGGGAACAAAAATGCTTTCATACATTGGAACTGTTACTGTAAATGGATTCCCTGGAATAGATAAACAAAAGAAGCCTGTGTTTGAGAAACCTGTTGTTCCAAAAGTAAAGTACTCTGAACAAAAATTAAATGGAACGAAACAAATTTTAGACAAACATGGAACTTCAGGACTTATTAAGTGGATAAAGGATCAAAATCAAGTGCTGTTAACAGATACAACATTTAGAGATGGACACCAATCCTTACTTGCAACACGAGTGAGAACAAATGACTTAAAGAATATAGCTGAACCAACTTCGCAATTGTTACCTCATTTATTTTCTTTGGAAATGTGGGGCGGGGCAACTTTTGATGTTTCTTACCGCTTTTTAAAAGAAGATCCTTGGGATCGTTTATTAACAATTCGTGATAAGGTGCCAAATGTATTATTACAGATGCTACTGCGAGCATCAAATGCAGTTGGGTATAAAAATTATCCTGATAATGTCATAAAGGAATTTGTTGAAAAATCAGCATATGCGGGTATTGACGTTTTTAGAATTTTTGACAGTTTGAACTGGGTTAAAGGAATGACATTGGCAATTGATGAGGTAGGTAAATCTGGGAAGATTGCAGAAGCTGCTATTTGCTATACAGGAGATATATTGGATTCAAGCAGACCTAAATATAATCTGGAATATTATAAAAATATGGCAAAAGAGCTTGAGCAAGCTGGTGCGCATATTCTAGCGATTAAGGATATGGCAGGTTTACTTAAACCTAGAGCAGCTTATGAACTCATATCTACCCTTAAAGATGCAGTTGATCTGCCAATCCACCTTCATACCCATGATACAAGTGGTAATGGAATTTTTACCTATTCAAAAGCAATTGAGGCTGGGGTAGATATAGTTGATGTAGCGGTAAGTTCAATGGCAGGCTTACCTCACAACCGAGTGCGAATTCCCTTTATTATGCTTTAGAAGGATATGAGCGACAACCAAATATAGATATACAGTCATTAGAACAACTTTCACAATATTGGGAGAACGTTAGGAAATATTATGTTAACTTTGAGAGTGGTATGAACGCACCACATTCAGAAATTTATATGCATGAAATGCCAGGAGGTCAATATAGTAATCTTCAGCAGCAAGCAAAGGCTGTTGGACTAGGTGATGAATGGGATAAAGTAAAAGGGATGTACCGCAGAGTAAATGATCTATTCGGTGACATAGTCAAAGTTACCCCTTCGTCTAAGGTTGTTGGCGACATGGCACTATTTATGGTTCAAAATAAACTAAATGAAGATGATATTTTTGAAAAGGGAGAAACTCTGGATTTTCCAGATTCAGTTATTGAATTGTTTGAGGGGTATTTAGGGCAACCGCATGGAGGGTTTCCTAAAGAATTACAACGAATCATTTTAAAAGGTCGCACACCTATAACCGAGCGACCTGGTGAAAAACTTGAACCAGTAAATTTTCAAGCTATGAAAGAAGAGTTATTTCATAGTTTGGGAAGACCTGTAACTAATTTTGAACTAATTGCTAATGCTCTTTACCCTAAAGTCTTTTCTGAATATATTAAAACATGTGATATGTATGGTGATATTTCTGTCCTTGATACTCCAACTTTTTTATATGGAATGAGATTAGGTGAGGAGATAGAGGTTGAGATTGAACAAGGTAAAACATTAATAGTGAAACTTGTTTCAATTGGTGAACCTCAAGCTGATGGACATAGAGTTGTTTATTTTGAATTAAATGGTCCCCGTGAAGTGCTGATTAAAGATGAAAACATACAATCTACGGTAGTATCAAAGCTTAAGGCTGATAAAAACAATGGAGATCATATTGGTGCGACTATGCCGGGCACAGTTATTAAGGTGTTAGTTGAAAAAGGTGAAAAAGTGAACAAAGGAGATCATTTAATCATTACAGAAGCTATGAAAATGGAAACTACAGTTCAAGCTCCCTTTACAGGAGTTGTTAAAGATATTCATGTTACTAATGGTGAGGGAATTCAATCTGGTGATTTGTTAATAGAAATTTCTAAAGGGTAATCTACCAATACTTTAGAGAAAATAAAAAAGAGGCGAAGGCCTCTTTTTTTATTTGGAAAATGAATGTTCAGTTGTTGAACTAACCTCAGTATTTAAATTACTACGACTAACTAATAAAAGGAAATAGCTGAATAGTCCAAACAAACATGAAATTATAAGTGCATGAGCTAACGATACAAAAAGATTTAACCCAGATAAAACAACAAATGCTCCGGATGTTACCTGCATACATACTAAAATAAAGGCAATCATCCAACCTTTATAAATAATTTTTTGATGTTTGTGATACTTAAATGCACGCCATGCGGTATATGTTATCCAAATAAAAATAATGCCCGCAGCCATTCGATGTCCCATTTGAATCCATTCATGCAGTGTAGTCGGCAGTCCACCTGCTCGTCCGCTGCACATCGGCCATTCTGGACAGGCTAGACTTGCACCTTTATGTCTAACATATGCGCCAGTGTAAACGACAACATATGAATAGACGATAATGCCAACCATATGAAATTTCATAGTCTTATCAATTATTAATGTCTTTGAGTCGAATTTCTTATCAACTTCAAATATTAATAGTGTTAATAACAATACAGATGCAAAGGAAATAAGCGATATACCGAAATGAAGAGCAAGAACGGCATCTGATTGGCCCCACATAACAGCAGCAGCTCCAATTAAGGCCTGCAATACTAGAAAAAACATTGATAGTATAGCTAAAAACTTTGTTTCTCTTACATGACCTATTTGTTTCCAGGACCATATTGAGAGAATTAACACAGCTATACCAGCAAGTCCACTAACCAAACGATGACTAAGTTCTATAACGAGTTCAAACGTGATTTCACTCGGTACAAGCTCGCCGTGACATAGCGGCCAAGAATCTCCACATCCTGCACCTGACTCAGTTTTCGTAACAAGAGCTCCGCCAATTAAAACACACAACATAATCACTGTTGTCAAAACGGCGAACCATTTAAGAGCACGTTGCAACATGTTCACCTACTTAAGTATAGTCAATTGAGATAAATATTAGAAAAAAATACTCCACCGTATCGTACACAATGTACAAGAAAAAGACAATAAATAACGTAAAATGTTCACAAAGTTCTTAAGTTTGATGAAAAGGGTGTCACATATAGTCATCATAATTTATTGTTCCGTTAAAGGGGTTGAATATGTATTAGGAGTTTACTAGAAATAGAAGGTACCATTATTTTTATTACAATAACTATTTTTTCCTAAGAATTGAAATGGAAATTATGATAAAATAGGAAGGCTTGGTATAGTAGTATAGTTCAAGGGAGATGTATCGCTTCACAATTTCGACAAAAATACTTCATAAATTATTCACAATTTAAGAAAGAATTATGTTTTAATATCAAGTAGACCGTTTTTAAATGTTTATTTTTTTAGTATGATAAGATATAGAAAATTAGCAGGTTGCAACCGCCTTCATCTTACTTCTCTTAACTATGTTATCATATGTAATAGAAGAGAATGTTTATTTCAAAAGCAAGTATTTTAAAGACAGGTGAAGGAAATTGAAATAGCCTAAATACATTAGGTTATATTGGGTAAGGAGGTAATGAATTGGCAGATACAAAAGTTTTGGATGAGGCTGCAATTAAGCATCATTCAAATGATATACGTGAGACGACACTCTGGAAGGATTTCCTTTCATTAATTAAAGTAGGGATTGTTAACTCAAATGCAATAACTACCTTTACTGGTATTTGGCTTGCTCTCTACTTTAGTGGTAAAGGATTCCTAGCTAATATTGATGTCGTACTATTTACATTACTTGGTTCTTCGTTAGTAATCGCTGGATCCTGTGCAATTAATAATTATTATGACAGGGATATTGATCATTTAATGGAAAGAACAAAGGAACGTCCAACTGTTACTGGAAAAATGAATCCAATGCATGCATTGTGGATTGGAATCTTTCTGTTAACTGTAGGATTTGCATTAATGCTTATGACAACGATCACTGCGACAATTATTTCGTTGGTAGGGGTTGTTACTTATATCTTTTTGTATACAATGTGGTCTAAGCGTTTATATACCATTAATACTGTTATTGGAAGTGTTTCAGGTGCTGTCCCGCCTTTAATTGGATGGGCGGCAATTGACTCTAACTTAAGTGTTATGGCATGGGTACTATTTTTAATTATGTTCATTTGGCAACCACCACATTTTTTAGCCTTAGCAATGAGAAGAACAGAAGAGTATCGAGCTGCTAATATTCCGATGCTTCCTGTTGTTCATGGGTTTGATGTTACGAAACGTCAAATTATGGTATGGGTTGCATGCTTAATACCATTGCCATTTTACTTATATGAGCTTGGTGTAGGATTTCTGATTCTAGCAACCATTCTTAATATTGGGTGGGTAATAATTGGAATCAAAGGCTTTAAAAATAAAGAAATTGAAATGAAATGGGCAACTAAAATGTTCGTCTATTCAATTAACTACTTAACAATTTTGTTTGTATCAATGGTGTTATTCACCATTATCTAATTGTGAAATTCTTTCTTTAAAAAGAATTTATTTATACAAGAGTTCCTGTAAAATTGATAGGACTTTAATTTACTGAAAGAGGGGTTTGATTTGGCTATGAGAAAATGGCTGACAAAATGGCGTCTGTTTTCACTTTTCGCAGTTATGACGCTTGTCTTAGCCGGCTGCGGTGAACCGTTTCTTTCCACGCTTAAACCTGCTGGTGAAGTAGCGGATATGCAGTACGACATCATGGTATTAAGTACTTTAGTTATGGTCGTCGTTATTGCAATCGTAACGGTAATCTTCATTTATGTTGTAATGAAATTCCGTAGAAGCAAAATGGGAGAAGACAACATTCCTGTACAAGTTGAAGGGAATCATAAGCTAGAAATCATTTGGACTGTTATTCCTATTTTGTTACTTCTTGTCTTAGCTGTGCCTGTGGTATCTGCAACATTTAAACTTGCAGAGGTGGATGCTATCGATGATGAGAACCGTAAACCAGAAGACGCGATCGTTGTTAATGTTCGTGCAAATCTATACTGGTGGGAATTTGAATATCCTGATTACGGAATAGTTACGAGTCAAGATTTAGTCGTTCCAACTGATGAGAGAGTTTACTTTAACTTGATTGCTTCTGATGTTAAGCACTCATTCTGGATTCCATCAATTGGTGGAAAGATGGATACGAACGTAGACAATGTAAACCAAATGTGGTTAAAGTTTGATTCAGCAAGAGCTGACCAAGCTGGTGAGTATTTCTATGGTAAATGTGCTGAACTTTGTGGACCTTCACACGGATTAATGGACTTTAAAGTAAAAGCTATTTCCAGAGACGAATTTGACCAGTGGATCTCTGGCATGGAAAATGCTAATGCAGTTGCATCAACTGATTTAGCAAAACAAGGTGAGCAATTATTTGAAGAAAAAGGATGTATTGCTTGTCATGCTGTTTCTCCTACTGATGAGAGACCAGCAGCTGCAAGAACTGCTCCTAACTTAGCGACATTTGGAGAGCGTGCTCGTGTAGCAGGTGTTCTTGAACACAATGCTGAGAACGTTCGTGCTTGGTTAGAAGATCCTGAAGCATACAAGCCAGGAAATAAAATGACTGGTACTTATCCAGAATTGAATGATCAAGAGTTGGATGCTCTAACTGAATATTTAATGGGACTTAAAGTCTCAAGTAATTAATTAAGAGCTAAATGAAAAGGGAGGTAACACTGTGAGCACGTTAACTCAGAAAAAAGGGGTCGGCGCTGTTCTTTGGGACTATCTCACAACGGTAGACCATAAGAAAATCGCTATCCTTTACCTGATATCCGGTGGCTTCTTCTTCCTTGTTGGTGGATTAGAAGCAATGATGATCCGCATTCAGCTAGCCGTTCCGAACAATGATTTTGTTAGTGCTGGTTTATACAATGAAGTGTTAACAATGCATGGAACGACAATGATATTTTTAGCTGCAATGCCTTTATTATTCGCATTAATGAATGCGGTTGTACCATTACAAATTGGTGCTCGTGACGTAGCATTTCCATTCTTAAACTCTTTAGGTTTTTGGTTATTCTTCTTTGGTGGAGTTTTCTTAAACTTAAGTTGGTTTTTAGGAGGAGCACCTGACGCAGGTTGGACGTCATATGCATCTTTAGCGTTAGAATCACCAGGACATGGTGTTGATTTTTACTTATTAGGATTACAGGTTTCAGGTCTAGGTACGTTGATAGCTGGGATTAACTTCCTTGTAACAATCATTAACATGCGTGCACCTGGAATGACTTACATGCGTATGCCATTATTTACATGGACTACATTTGTAGCTTCTGCACTTATTTTATTTGCTTTCCCTGCATTAACAGTAGGTTTAGCATTTCTAATGTTTGATCGTTTATTTGGTACTGCTTTCTTTAACCCTGCTTTAGGCGGTAACACTGTAATTTTCGAACATATCTTCTGGATTTTTGGACACCCTGAAGTATATATCTTAGTATTACCTGCTTTCGGTATCTTCTCAGATATTCTTCCGGTTTTCGCAAGAAAGCGTTTGTTCGGATATTCATCAATGGTATTTGCTACAGTTTTAATTGGTTTCCTTGGGTTCATGGTTTAAATTTCACCATATGTTTACAACTGGTTTAGGACCAATTGCAAATGCTATTTTTGCGGTAGCTACTATGGCAATCGCTGTACCAACAGGTATTAAAATTTTCAACTGGCTATTTACAATTTGGGGTGGATCTATTAAATTTACGTCCCCAATGGTATGGTCTGTAGCATTTATTCCTACATTCGTTATGGGTGGAGTAACAGGTGTAATGCTTGCTATGGCTGCAGCTGACTATCAATACCATGATAGTTACTTTGTAGTAGCTCACTTCCACTATGTAATTGTAGGTGGGGTAGTATTCTCATTATTTGCTGGTGCCATTTACTGGTGGCCAACAATGTTTGGTAAATTGTTAAATGAAAAATTAAATATGGTAACCTTTGTTTTATTCTTTACTGGTTTCCATTTAACTTTCTTTATCCAACATTTCTTAGGTTTAATGGGGATGCCTCGTCGTGTATTCACATTCTTACCTGGTCAAGGGTTAGATACAGGGAACTTTATTAGTACAATCGGTGCTTTCTTAATGGCAGCTGGAACAATTCTTTTACTTATTAATATTGTCTACACGGCAGTAAAGGGTAAAAAAGTTGGAAGAGATCCATGGGGAGACGGTCGTACACTTGAGTGGGCGATTTCATCACCACCACCTGAGTATAACTTTAAACAAACTCCACTTGTTCGTGGATTAGATGCTCTTTGGATTGAGAAGATGGAAGGAAATAAAGAAATGACACCAGCAGAACCACTTGGTGACATTCATATGCCTAACGGTTCAATCCTACCGTTTATTATGTCATTTGGATTATTTATTGTATCATTTGGATTAATGTACCGTGAAGATTACAGTTGGGGACTTCCTGCGATCATTGTAGGTTTCATTATTACTTTCGCTTGTATGTTCTTACGTTCTGTTATTGATGATCATGGATATCATATCCATAAAGAGGACTTACTTAATGAAGATAAAGGAGGGAAAGCGTAATGGCATCTGTTGAAGAAAAATTAACAGCAGAAAATTTCCCTGCTTCGCCTGAAAAGTCAACCCTTGAAGGCAAAAATAAATTTACTGGCTTTTGGTTATTCCTTGGTGGAGAGACAGTACTCTTTGCAACTCTTTTTGCAACATTCTTAGCTTTAAGAGAATCTACTGCAGGTGGGGCTACCACACAAGAGTTATTTGAAATTCCTCTTGTATTTGCAGCAACGATGTTACTTTTAACATCAAGTTTAACTAGTGTATATGCAATGTACCATATGAAAAACTTCAATTTTGGTAAAATGCAACTTTGGTTAATCATTACTGTTCTATTAGGATTGGCATTCCTGATTTTGGAAATTTATGAGTTTAATCATTATGTCCATGAATTTGAATTCACAATTACTAGTAGTGCACTTGGATCTTCTTTCTACACGCTAGTAGGAACACACGGACTTCACGTTGCTTTTGGTCTATTATGGATTACTACCTTAATTGTTCGAAATGCAAAACGTGGCTTAAGTTTGTATAATGCACCTAAATATTATGTTGCAAGTTTATATTGGCACTTTATTGATGTTGTTTGGGTGTTCATTTTCACTGTTGTATACTTAATGGGAATGGTGGGATAAACTGATGGCAAATAATCATAATTCAACAAACCCTAAAGTAGATCTTGCTTATCGTCGTAAAAAAAATGCAGAGGATATGAAACATCAGGTTGTAACATTTGGCATGATGATTTTCTTAACAATTGTCGCATTTATTGCTGTAGGATATGATGGAATTGCTGAATGGTTCAAGATTCCTTTTATCATTACTCTTGCGGTTATTCAAGTCATTTTCCAGCTTTACTACTTTATGCATATGAGTCATAAAGGACATGAAACTCCAGCATTATTTCTTTTTTCAGGTGTAGGCGTTGCTGGCTTAACAGTTTTAGCTTTCGTTACGATCATTTGGTGGTAATGAAAACAATGAAGAGCAATTGGCGTATATGCTGATTGCTCTTTCTTTATTCGTTAATCCTTAAATACCCACTTAAACGGGATATAATTATTGGTTAGTTGTATATAAATAATTAAATTATCCCCTTAATAGCAAATGTATTTAGATATATATTAGGCTCTCTTAGAGTGTTATCATTAATAAACCTCTAATGTATTTGTCATAGAACGTTCATTGATACGCTATGAACTAAAAGTGTATAATAATCCTGAAAGACTAGCTTAAGGAGCTGACTTAAAGATGAGCTTTGATATATTTGGATTTCGTGCCTTGTGGAGTCCGTATTTTTTCATTGTTTTACTTGTGATTGTAGCCATCTATTTTTTGATCATTGGACCTTGGCGAACTAAGTTTAAAGATAGTTCTCCTGTTTCAAATAAACAAAAATTACTTTTTGTCACGGCTATACTGTTTATCTATATTAGTAAAGGAAGTCCTGTTGATCTTCTTGGGCACATTATGTTTAGTGCTCATATGACACAGATGGCAATATTATATTTAGTTGTACCCCCATTTATTATTTTGGGAGTACCGGATTGGCTATGGAGATCAATAATATATCGTCCAGTAATAAAGCCTATAATGAAAGTATTAACAAATCCAATAATAGCTTTAATTGTATTTAATGGAGTTTTTTCACTTTATCATGTTCCGCTAGTTTTCGATTTTGTGAAAACTGATTCATTGTATCACGCGATCATGACGACAGCTATTTTCATCGGTGCTATGTGTATGTGGTGGCCGTTATTAAATACATTATCAGATTGGAAATCGCTTACAGGTATAAAAAAAGTAGGATATATTTTTGCTGATGGAGTTTTATTAACACCTGCATGTGCACTTATTATTTTTGCTAATGATCCACTTTATTTAACTTATTCCGAGCCACAAGCATGGATTAATGCATTACAATTATGTGTTCCAGCTGATATGCTATCTGGATTAAATCTTACAGGTCCTGATATGTTTAATACATTACCACTTGTTGAGGATCAACAGCTTGGCGGAGTGTTGATGAAAATCATCCAAGAAATTGTTTATGGGACAATTCTTGCTTATATCTTTTTTAAATGGGCAGGTAATGAGAGACGAAGAGATGAACTTGAGTTGAAAAAGAACCTGTCTCCAGAACCAGTAAAATAATATATGAATTATTGGAGGCTGACATCTTATATCAGTCAGCCTTACATAAGTATTTTAAGTTATAAGAGAGGAAGAGACATGAATACATCACTACCGATTTTACCAACAATAAGTACCTCCTTTATCGTTATTAGTGCGATTTTTGTAGCAATTGGTTGGTACCTAATTAAACAACGAAAAATTGAAGCACATATGAAGGTAATGTTTTTAGCAGCTATATCAGCTATCATTTTCTTTGTTATATATGCTTCTCGCACGATTTTTATCGGCAATACAGCTTTCGGTGGACCAGATGAGTTAAAGATTTATTATACAATTTTTCTTATCTTCCATATAACATTAGCAACAATTGGAGCTGTACTAGGTATTATTTCTTTAATTACTGGTTATAAAAAGAACTATGCAAAACATCGAAAACTTGGTCCGGTAACAAGTATTGTTTGGTTTTTTACAGCCATCACTGGTGTTGCAGTTTATTTACTTTTATATGTTTTTTATCACGGTGGAGAAACAACGTCAGTCATTAAAGCAATCTTAGGGTTTTAAACATATTTTAAGGGTGGGTTAGAATAAAATGTTCTAAACCGCCTTTTTTTATTGTCTTGAAACAAGAAAAATATTGTTTAAGGTAACATATATGATAAGTGCGTAATCCACTTAGCATTTACTTCTTTTCATGATGTTAAAATCAATCAGAGGGGAGAGAATGGCTTGATTGAAATTTTAACAAACCGGTTAATGATTGTTCCATGTTCACTTGATATTGCAAAATCATTAGTATTTCATCGAAAAGAATTAGATAAACGTTCACCAATTGAAATTCCAAAAAGCTGGCCATCTTCTTATGTGCGAGGATTTTTACCTTTCTATATTGAAAGTTTAGAAAAGAAGGAAAAAGAATCTGAATGCGGATTGTGGATGATCATTATGTATGAAGATAAGAAAATTATTGGTGATATTTTAATGCAAGGAAATCCTTCTAAAGAAGGGAAAATTCATCTTTGTTATCATGTTGAAGATAAGACTTTAGATGAAACAATTGCATATGAAGCAGTTGATGCTTTTATTGATTGGCTAACGTATCAAATGTCTGTTAAGAAGGTTGTGATGGAGTGTGAGATGAATGAAACACATTCGATTAGACTATTTGAAAAGCTCGGTTTTATCTGCAAAGAAAAAGAAGGCCAGTTTTTAATGTGGGAAATCCAAAAAGATGAATAGCTTAATGTTTTGGCTGAAATAGGTTTTTAAAGTGTTTTTCTATTTCAGCTATCTTAAAGGAGATTTTTATAAACTACATAATCATGAGGTAGTTTAGAGTCATTCCGTTTTAAAAAGTCTTAGTTTCAAGCTTGTTTTTTCAGAGATGTGTAAAAAGACAATGCCTTTTATAAAGTGAAGGAAAGTTGATTACTGAATAAAACAAAAAAGAAAGAGCATGGGCTCTTTCTTTTTATAATTTAAATTTAATTTTGATTAAACCTGCTTCTCTTGCTGAATTGTAAACAATTAAGATCATTGGACCAATGAAAAATCCAAGCACACCAAATAATTTTAACCCTAAATACATGGAAATTAATGTGGCAAGAGGAGATAATCCAATATGAGTTCCCATTACCTTTGGTTCAATGGTTCTTCTAATAACTAAAAGGATTATGGTTAAAACACCGAGTTTTGCTGCTATTGCCATATCACCAGTAACCAAATGATATAGAGTCCATGGTCCCATAATAATAATGGATCCTATTAATGGGATTACATCAATAATCCAGATAATTAAAGACATAATTAGTGCAATTTCAGGTGCAATAAACAATAAACCAATTAAAGATACAACAAAAATGATAATACTAACTAAAAATTGTGCTTTGATAAATCCCATCACAACGTAAGTTAAGCGGGAAATCATAAAAGTTACTTTTTCAGCTGTTTTATCTGTTAAATAAGAGTATGCTTTTGTTTTTAATCTAGGTAACTCCAGCATAAATAAAAAAAGAGCAATTAAATAAACGATTAAATTTACTAAATAGTTTGGTATGTTTGTAAAAATTGCCTTTACATTCTCAATGTTTACAGAGCTTGTTAATTCTAATCTGGTTTTTTGTAAAAAGTTTGTTACTTGGTTACTAACCTCTTCAACAAAGATTGGTGGAAGATCTTGAGCGGTATTAGAAATATCATCTTCAAAGTTTTCCCAAACCTTTGTAATCTCATTTATATAGGATGGAGCATTATCTGCTATTTGAACAACCTCTCCAACTACCTTAGTGGTTAAGATATAACCACTAACACTTATGAGAATTAGAAATAACAAAAACACTATTAAAACTGATAAGTGTCTGTTTAATGTTCCTCTCCGCTGAAGCAACCGGATAGCTGGTTCAAGAAATAGGGCAGTAATAAAAGCGACAATCAGTGGAACAGAAATTGGTAGAATGTAAAATAGGATTACACCCACAATGATAATTGATACAATTGTTAAGAGAATTCTTTTGTTTAAAATAGTGGTCAAATTTGTGCCCCTTTCTAAAGAAACATTTCTTATCTCATTATAGTACGAAACTCGATGAAAACAAAGAATTTTCAATCGCTTTAAAGGTGCAATAAGAACGTTTGGAAGCTATTTTTAAGGTGAAATAGCCTTTTAAAAATCGGTAGGAATGGGACCACTTTTACTTAGGTTAAATGTATATCCCTAAATTAATGTCTAGCTATAAAGTAAATAACAAAACTTTAATTTAAACAAAAATAAAAAAGCATGGACTAGTCCGGTGCTTTTTTATTTTTGTAGGTTTATTTATGCTTACTGAACCTTTTTTAATTCTTCAGATAATCTTTTTAATAGATTTTTACTAGTATCGACTACAGCTGATGGAAATACTTCTCCTTCACCGTACTCAACACCGTGAGGATAGTAGTGCTTGCCTAAAAGAGGAGTAATAAGCTTCATAACAGCATGACGTCCTCCAACATCTCCTTCAACAGCATAAGCAGGAACACGTAGATAGTAGATATCCCCTTTAGCTTCAATCTTACGATCGTAGGTAGCACGCTCATAATCCCATTGTCCCGCTCTTACTAACCCAAGATCGTCCATTATCTCATCTAAACGTGCAAGATCTATTGTAATTCCCTCTAAACCAGTGCCTTCAATTTTCATATGTAATTTCCCTCCTAAAGCCTTTTCACGTTATTTATTATAGCTTAAAACAACATAAAAGTTAAAGTGAAACTTTAACTCATTCATAGTTAGTTGAGCTTATTAAAAAAATATTATTGGAAAAAATATAAAAAAAGGAGGTATACACATGAGTTTGCAATTCACTCAGCGTAATATTCTACTATTTATCATGATTTGTATTTTGTTGTTATCTCCTCTTCAAGTGAAAGCAGAGGAATTTAATCACACAGTCAAAAAAGGGAAACTTTATGGAGTATTGCTCAATCTTATCAGGTCGGATTATCAGAAATTCTTGCCTCGAATCGTCATATAGATAATCCTCATTTAATTTTCCCAGGACAGAAGCTGCATATTCCACAATTAAACGAAATTAAATTAATAGAAAAGCAAGTAATTACTTTAACAAACCTGGAAAGGAAGGATGCTGGTCTCCCACCATTACAGACCAATTGGGAGCTTTCCAGGGTTGCAAGATTTAAATCAAAGGACATGAAAGAGTTGAACTATTTTAGCCATGATTCACCAACATATGGCTCTCCCTTTACGATGATTAATAACTTTAAAATTTCTTTCCAAACAGCAGCTGAAAACTTAGCAGCAGGTCAGAGAACCCCAAAAGAAGTAGTAAATGCATGGATGAACAGTCCTGGACACCGTGCTAATATACTTAAAAAGGAAGTTTCGGAAATTGGGGTAGGGTATGTTAATGGAGGTAAGTATGGCCACTATTGGACACAAATGTTTATTAGCAGGTAAAGTGTTATATAATTTATTTGTAACACTTTCTTACTAATTATTTGATACAATTAAAGTTATCAAAAAGTTTTAACATTAAGTTTCCAGGGTAATAATGATAAGACAGTTTAGTGTTTCTAGAACTATTATTGTGCATACTTGTCATTTAAAGTAGAAAGAGAATAACAAGTATGTTGTCTCATATAATGAAAGAAATGGGAGAAAGCATAAGGAGGAGGTTTTTTCACTGCGTATACTGATTCGGAGCATTTTAATTTTTTGTATTATTTTTGTTAGTTATACGTTATTTTTTCATTATGGAAAATATACTCCAAATGAACAACTTAAAGAAGAGAACGTTCAAATATCAAATGAAGAAACAACGAATTCTGAAAAACAAGTTGCTGAAGGTGAAACAGTTCCAAATGAGGGTTTATTATCATTTATGGAGAAATCATCTGAAGAAATCACTGCTATACTAGGTGAGCCTGACCGTATTGATCCCTCAGCTTATGATTATGATTGGTGGATTTACGAACAAGAAGACAATCAATATATTCAAGTGGGAGTTTTAAATCAAAGGGTCGTTTCAGTTTATGGAATAGGAAAAGGATT
The DNA here is from genome assembly GCF_023078335.1 of Metabacillus endolithicus. Classification (GTDB taxonomy): domain Bacteria; phylum Bacillota; class Bacilli; order Bacillales; family Bacillaceae; genus Metabacillus; species Metabacillus endolithicus. The sequence continues at coordinate 4,519,912 of NZ_CP095550.1, forward strand.
AAACGCTAAACCGTTTGTGATTGGACAACCTATTCAAGAAGTCTTTAAAATACAACCTGTTTCATCTAGTTTATCACTAGAGTATGAAGGTAATTCATATCGTTTTGAATTTTCGGAGGAAGATATGAATACCAGACCAACAGTAAAAATGGGTGATGTGTTTGTGCAGTTATATATTGATAAATTTGACGGGATATTATCAAGCATTCGGGTAATAGATGCTGAGACATTTATCAAACAACGCTCCTATGAGGTTACATACAGAGGTGAGCTCATTGAACCAAAAGAAATAAGTGAAGATAAATGGGAAAAGATTGAAGCTGGTGCTGAACAACAGATCTTGTCAATAACGAATATGTTAAGAGCAAGGCATGGTTTAGCAGCTGTTCAGTGGCATGAAGATACGTCAAGGGTTGCTTTTTTACATAGTAAAGATATGAAAGAGAATGAATATTTTTCTCATGAATCGCCAACAGAAGGTACTCTTGTTAATCGTCTTGCACAATTGGATATCAAGTATCAGATGGCAGGTGAAAACATAGCTGCTCAATATGTAGACGCTATTGCAGCAAGTGAAGGGTGGCTAAACAGTAAAGGTCATCGTGATACTATGCTGAACGAGGAATTTACACACCTAGGAGTTGGAGTAGACGGTCTATATTATACACAGAATTTTATTACAACTTGGGATTTAAACCAATAAAAATAGTAACAAGCAAGACCCTTTTTCTTTGTTGGAAAGGGTCTTTTTTTAATTATTTTATTTTACGATACGCTCTTCTTTCAGCATAGTTAATGCAAAGCGCGCACACATAAATCTTTTGACCAATATCATTGAGATAAAATAAACCTTTGTTATTCTTCTTATTACACATTTTACATTGCTTTTTCAAAAAGAACTTTTTCATCTCACTCACCCATATTTATGTTCTATTAATAATAAAAAAACTTGCTGTACTATGTGCAATTAATGTTCCGTCGTCACGAAAAACTTTTCCTTCCGTAACAACCGTTTTATTGCCTTTATGGATCATCCCGGCAACACATGTCAGTTCCTTGCCAACCCCTGGAGCCACATAGTTAATTTTAATTTCGGTTGTAACGGCTGCTTTATCGGGTGGGAGGATATGATGGACAAGACCTCCCATAGCTGAGTCTAATAAAGTAGCGGTAATTCCGCCATGTACTATGTTTAATGCATTCTGAATAATTGGTGTGTTTGGAATTGTCATTTTAAATTCATTTTCCTTATACTCGCCTTCAGCATGGAGAAGTGCGCCTATGTAGGAACCTTTCTCATGAAATTGCTTTTTCTTCAGTCCATTAAGTAGAAGTTCTAAAACATATTGATCCTCTTCATTTGCATTTTGTAAAACTTCGGAACTTAATTTTAATAATTCATCCTTTGTCATACTGTTACCCTCTCCTTTTTAGATAGTGATATTTTACCAAAAATTTCTTACATTTAGTTATTTTTCTAATAATAAAAAGATTTACTTGTTTTATTTTTTTCTAAATATGGGCGAACAGTCTAATGGTTTCTTAAATAAGATAATATAGGCAAATGTATCAATGAGGTGAGAATAATGACATCCAAAAAAACGCATCCATCTGTTCAACAGTTTAAGGAATTTGTTAAAAAACATCCCAAACTTGTTCAAGAGGTCCGTAAGGGTAATAAAGAGTGGCAGGAAGTGTTTGAAGATTGGTATTTACTTGGAGAAAATGATATTGTCTGGAAACAGTACAAAGGAGATCAGACAGAGGATTCTTCTGAAAAGGAAACAAAAAGTAAATCTGATTTTATGACACAAATATTTTCAGCTGTTAAGCAAATGGATATGGATACTGTAAACCATCATATTAACAACATGAGTAGTACTATTTCTACTATTCAAGGTCTTTTCGATCAGTTTGGCGGTTCAAAAGGCTCTAATCAAAAGTCTGCAACAGCAAGTCAGCATCCCTTTTCATTCAGAAAGGATTAGTGACTAAATCGTGACTCCGAATGGAGGAGAATGATGAGAAAAGAAGTTCAAGAATATATATTTGCAAATGATGAACGAAAGAAATTTGTACGTGAACAACCATATTGGTATAGGAAACTGTCAAGAAACCCTAATGATATAAACGATATGGAAATCAGTATGATGAATTATTATCAAAAGACAATTCCTCATAAGGTACAGCAATTTTCAAACTCGATTCAAATGGCGTCAATGATGGTAGCGATGTTTCAATCTATGAGACAGCAGGATTAGAACAGTGATTAACACTTACAGGCAAGGTGATTAGGTTATAATTGCCTGCCTGTTTCTTTTTAACTCCTTACATAAAGAGACATCTGAAAAGTATTCATGAATTTCTACGCCTCTGTAAACACTAAGAAAAAGGAGGCAGATAGGATGAAGCGCATTTTTTGTACGGTTTTTTTATTAGGTATTGTCACTGGATGTGTTGAAGATAAACCAAGACCAGAAGGAAACTTAGAGGTTGTACCTCTTCAAGTGGTGAACCATTCATTTGAGGCAATGGAAGTTATAAATCAACAGCGTAAAATGAATATAACTGTTAAACATCATATAAGAGATCAAGATGTTTATGTAGAATGTTATATTCCTTCATTTACCTTTAAAGAAAAAGGTGGAAAAAAGGTAGAAGGTGAGGGTCATTTACAGTTATCTGTTGATGGCAAGGTTGTTGAACATATTCAAACGGCAGCTTTTGTTATAAGAGGATTAGAAAAAGAGCCCACACATTTGAAATAGAGGTTGTTCATAATGATTCTACTAGCTATGAACTAAAAAAATCATGGAATGCTACCATTCAATAAATAAAAGGATTATCATGTTAATTTTTTAGATTTCTCATTTGACGATATTCATGATAGAATGAATATCGGAGGTGCATATACTCTATGTTTGCTACACTTGAGAGCACATTATTAGTAGATCAAGCTGAAGAACTTGCTAACTTGGTACTTCAATCAGAGACTGTTGAGGAGTATCGTCGTAGTTTCAATATATTACAAAAAGATCAAGAAGCTCAACAACTAATTCAGGAATTTACTAAGATTAAGGACCTGTACGAAGATGTTCAACGTTTCGGTAAATATCATCCTGATTATCGTAAAATTACAAAAGATTTGCGTGATATTAAGCGTGAGGTAGATTTGAACGAAAGTATATCTAATTTTAAGAAGGCTGAGAATGAAGTACAATCTCTTCTTGATGAAATTAGTGTGCAAATCGGTCAAGCTGTTTCCATCCATGTTAAAGTTCCTACAGGTAACCCATTTTTTGAATCAAGTTGTGGCGGGGGATGCGGATCTGGTGGAAGTTGTGGGTGTAAGGTATCCTAAAACGAGTATTACTGCTCGTTTTCTTTTTTTGCTAAAATGTACAGATGATTAAAATAATACAGATTTAACTGATATTTTTTTATAAATTTATCAATTTAGCTTATAGAAATATTGTTTATAAAATGAAAATTTGCTAGACTTTTTATTGGAAATACAGATGTTACTAATGTCGTTTAGATAACCTGAGGGAGACAAGAGTATGTTTGAAAAGCGTCAAGGGATAGTTGTTTGGCTTCATACATTAAAACAATTAAAAATGCTAAGAAAATTTGGGAATGTTCATTATGTTTCAAAAAAATTAAAATACGTTGTCCTGTATTGTAATATGGATGTAACAGAGCAAACGATTCAAAAGCTCTCTTCCTACTCCTTTGTTAAACATGTTGAGCCCTCTTACAAACCCTTTCTAAAGCTGGAATTTGAATCAAAAGTTGATAAAGCAAAAGAATATGATTACAAAATTGGTTTGTAGTTATTAACCTGTATCCAAAAAAGGCTGACAATAGTGTCAGCCTTTTTCCATTTGTTGAAAAGTAAGGTCGTGATCGTAGTGACCAGTTTTAAGGGTGAATGATATGTTATTGAAGAGGAGGGATAAGATGGTTTAGTCTTAAAATCCCAATCAGATATTGGTAGTAAAGATCAGTTTCATTAAACATACTTGATGGTTTAACATCAAACGAAATAATATTCTTCTGCAATGTTTTAGCCAATTCATTAAATAAATCATATCGTTTGTTTTCTAATTGGTTCGGATTAGGTATCCCTTCCCTACATATATATAAGGCTTGGAAATTCCCTGGATCAGTAGGTTTCATTATGACCACAACGGAAGTAACATCTTTGTCATTCAATTTTGTATGTAAAGCTAGTAAATGAGTCACTCGATGTTTATTAGCCATTGCTGTTTCAATTAACTCATAAATATCAGAATAACCCTCACCTAATTCAATAAAACGCTGTATCATAAAAACTTCCCCCTGAAAAAAATTTAACAATATTTCATTTAACCGATCCAACTATAACATGTAAATAGTAAAAAGAGAAGTTGGATAGTAGCTTATATGTTTCTTTAAAAACATGGATTTTAGGCTAGTACTAATCCTAAATCCCTAGTCCATCCTATAAATTTCTAAAAAAAAACCCTACAGAAATTAATCTGTAGGGTCCCTCAATACCTTTTATACTAAAAGGCTGAAGGCAAAGGGAGAGGAGAAACCGGAGGAAGAACTTATGGGGAAACGTAAGTCTTCTCCGCGGTTGGCAACAACATCAACGAATCGATGTTGTTACTAATCATTATCACCAAATGGTTAATCAGTATACATCATTATGTAATTTTTTCTTAACTTTTTATCCGACTGCAAATCAAATAGAGAGAACTTGAGGATAAGAGTATAGAAAACAATATAAATTAAAGAAAATACTCCTAATAAGTTTAGATATTGTAACAAACTGAAGGTACTATGGTAGGATTAAGTGAAAACTCTAATAAATCATGTTTTTATCTTTATTTATATTATGTAAAATTAAAAAGTAGTGGTGAACGTAATGAGAGTAGTATCTGGAAACTATAAAGGAAGACAGCTTAAAGCTGTACCTGGAACAACAACAAGACCAACAACTGATAAAGTTAAGGAAGCTATTTTTAATATGGTTGGTCCATATTTTGATGGTGGCTTAGCGTTAGATTTATTTGCCGGTAGTGGAGGGTTAGGAATTGAAGCACTTAGTCGGGGAATTGAACGCTGTATCTTTGTTGATCGTGAGCCAAAAGCGATACAAACAATACATAAAAATTTAGAGATTTGTCAAGCTACCGAATTTGAGGTATATCGTAATGATGCAGAAAGAGCATTAAAGGCGATAATAAAAAGGGAGTTACGCTTTCAATTAATCTTGTTAGATCCACCGTATAAGCAACAAAAATTGAAAGCGCTTTTAAAAATGATAAGTGAAAATGGTTTACTAGACAAAAACGGTTTTATTGTTACCGAGCATGGTTCTGACATAGTACTTACTGAAGAAATCGAGGAACTTGTTCAAGTAAAACAAGAAACCTATGGTACGAGTTCAATTACAATTTACAGTAACAAGGAAGCAATTGGGGAGGATGAATAAATGGGTAGTATTGCAGTATGTCCAGGTAGTTTTGATCCTATTACTTACGGACACTTAGACATTATCAAAAGAGGAGCAAAAGTATTTGAAGAGGTATATGTTTGTGTCCTAAATAATGCTTCAAAACAACCATTGTTTACTGTGGATGAACGATGTGAGCTTATCCGGGAAGTGACCAAAGAAATGCCAAATGTCATTGTAGAATCATATCGTGGTCTTCTTATTGATTATGTTCGAGAAAAAAATGCACAAGCCATTTTACGTGGCTTACGTGCAGTTTCAGATTTTGAATATGAAATGCAAATTACTTCCATGAACAGAGTACTAGATGAGAATATTGAAACATTCTTCATGATGACAAACAACCAATATTCCTTCCTAAGTTCGAGTATTGTTAAAGAAGTTGCAAAATATAAAGGAGATATTTCTGAATTGGTACCAGAAGTTGTAGAAAAGGCACTTAAAACTAAATTTGTAAATGAATAAAAGGTGAGGGAGCTCCTCACCTTTTTTAGATATTTGAGTATTGTTTTATGATAACTTCGTGAAAACATTCCTTTTTCCATAAAGAATGATATATAGCAATAAAGATGCTAATGTAATGATGGGACCAGTATGGATAACTATTTCCCAATAGATTTTTGCCCATTCGGGTCCATTTGTCATTAAAATAACTGGTAAATCACTCGTATTGTGAGCTTGTAGATTCAAGTACAATGGCTTGAACAACAAGTAAGCAATGAACGAAGAATAAAAACCTTGCAGAATTCTAGCGATGAAAAAGGGCTTTAAATCTAATATCAGTGTCAGCTAAAATACTTGCAACTTGGGCCTGTATCGATAATCCTCCAAAAGCTAAAATGAAGCTTGCAATCATTACTTTATCTAAAAGATTTGCATTGGTTTCGCTCACTAACTGATTGCCTAGAGTAATTTCAAAGATGCCGGTAATAAGAGGTACGCTTAAATCAGTAGCGATGTGGAAAAATGCTAAAAATCCAGAGAAAATAAGACCGATTATCTCCGTAACAGAAATGATGGCTAAAATTTTATTGAATACCGAGAAAAGGATAATAAATCCGCCAATCATTAGTAATGTTTGAATTGATGATATGACGGCATCTCCAAGCATTTTTCCTAATGGCCTGGTTTCACTCACTCTTGTAGCATGCAGCTCCTTAAGAGCAATTGAAAGAGGTGAAAAGAAGGACTTCTTTTTCTTCGGTTGAATGACTGAATCGGATCCTCCATAAAATCTCATTGTCAATCCAACACCTAAATTCCCTAAATAATGTGATGCAGCTAATAATATACCAAGTGAAGGATTGTCAAAAAAACCAACTGCAACGGCACCAAAAATAAATAAAGGATTTGAAGAACTTGTAAATGATACAAGCCGCTCTGCCTGAACTGTGGTTAGTTGTTTTTCCTGCCTCATTCTTGCTGTAAGTTTTGCTCCAGCTGGATTACCTGAAGCCATCCCCATTGCCCATACAAAACCACCTACACCCGGAACTCGAAAAATTGGTCTCATCAGTGGCTCTAAAAGAACTCCAATAAATTTGACAACACCAAAACCAATAAGAAGTTCGGAAACAATAAAAAAGGAAGAAGTGATGGAAAAACTACTTCCCACCAAATTGATAGTCCCCTTGTTGATGCATCAAGAGACTCCTTAGGATTAAGAATAATGGCAACTGTTAAGCCGCTAATAAAAATAGCTAAGATAATTGTTTTAAGTTTTGAAAGACTCAAAATGTGACGCCTCCTAAATTAAACACACATGTATGAAAATATGGATCATACAGCTTTTCCAAACAATTGTACAATCCTTACTAATTCAATATACGTGAATAGGTGGACATTTTAGACCATAAGAATGTCATAGGAGCTTAAATAAACACTGGGGTACACTCCATAAGTATTTTCTCTAACAGAACCCTAATTATAGTCAGAGACCCTGGTGCAGTGAAGATCAAGGTTTAAATGTAGCAACTTGCTTAAATATAAATCAGTTGCGAAATATTACTAATATGGTAATCATATATTTTATTCTATTCCAGTGAAAAAGGAGGAACTCTCCTTGAAAAAAGAACCCAAAATCGGACTAGCGCTTGGCTCAGGAGGTGCAAGAGGATTTGCTCATTTAGGAGTATTAAAGGTTTTAAAAGAAAATGGTATACCAATTGATTTAATAGCCGGTAGCAGTATGGGAGCGGTCGTTGGAACCTTGTATGCAGCAGGAACGAGTATAGAACGACTTTATCAGTTTGCATTAGCGTTTAAGAGGAAATATTATTTAGATTATACCGTACCTAAAATGGGGTTTATTTCAGGAAATCGTGTAAAAGAGCTTATTCGGTTATTTACACACCAAAAAGACTTTCATCAATTAAATATTCCTGTTGCAGTTGTTGCAACTGATTTATATGATGGGAAAAAGGTTATATTTAAAGAGGGGCCAGTTGCAGATGCTGTCCGTGCAAGTATTGCCATACCAGGAATTTTTGTACCTGAAAAGATAGATGGAAGGTTGTTAGTGGACGGTGGAGTTGTTGATCGGGTGCCCGTTTCGGTTGTAAAGGAAATGGGTGCTGATATCGTCATTGCTGTAGATGTGTCACATGTAAAAAGGAATGAAGATATAACATCAATTTTTGATGTTATTCTCCAAAGCTTAGATATTATGCAAGATGAACTAGTTCATCACAGGGAAATAGCATCTGATGTGATGATAAGGCCACATGTTGAACAGTATAGTTCAAGAGCTTTCACGAATATTAAAGAAATCATTGAGATTGGGGAAACAGAAGCTCAGAAACATGTAGATAAAATTCAAGATCTTATCGTAAAGTGGAAGGAGACAAATTTTTAATGAAGAATAAATCACTGCTTAGATCTAGTCTAATTGTTTTAATTATTATCCTTATCATATCCTTCATTAAACTTCCGTACTACATTACTCAGCCAGGTATGGCATCTGAATTGGAACCAATTATTAAGGTTGAAAATGGTGATGAAAATGAGAAAGGAAGTTTTTCTTTAACAACTGTCCGCTTCGGCAGGGCAAACCCTTTTACATATATATGGGCCAAGCTTCAAGACTACCATTATATCCATCCATTAGAAGATATTAAAAGAGAGGATGAAACAGATAAAGAATACTTTAACAGACAATTACATATGATGGAGGTTTCACAAGAATCTGCCATAACAATTGCCTATCAAAAAGCAAACAAAAAGGTAGAGTATACATTTCATGGAATATATGTTGATGGAATAATTAAGGAAATGCCTGCAGGAAGTATACTAGAAGTTGGGGATCGCATATACAAGGTAGATAATAAAGAATTTCAAACAGCTGAAGAATTTATAGAATATGTTAGTCAGAAAAAAGAAGGAGAAGAAGTAACAATCACATTTGAACGTGAAGGGAAACAGGACCAAGCTACGCTGCCATTAACGTCATTCCCTAATGATCCCGATAAAGTAGGGATTGGAATATCGTTAGTGACAGATCGACAATTAGATGTAGACCCTGATATTGAATTGAAAACTGAGGAAATTGGTGGGCCTTCAGCTGGTCTAATGATGTCACTAGAAATTTATAATCAATTAACTAAAGGTGATTTGACCAAAGGTTACGAAATAGCTGGGACAGGAACAATTAGTTCGTCAGGGGAAGTAGGACCTATTGGTGGTATTTCGCAGAAAATTGTCGCAGCAGATCGACAAGGAATTGACGTATTCTTTGCTCCTAATGAAAAAGACAGCCCAACATCAAATTATAAAGAAGCCATTGAAACAGGTGAAAACATACAGACTAAGATGGAGATTATTCCGATAGATACTTTTGATGAAGCGGTAGAATATCTACTAAACTTAGAGGAGAAAGGATGAATTTTATCCTTTCTCTTTCTTTATTAAAAAATAATAACCCTCAGAACGGAAAGAGGTACAACTTAGGTATTGAGATTAAAGGAAGTTGTTCTATGGCTTGTATTATCTCACTCTAATGGGTGGAGTGGAGAACTCTTCTTTTAATCGTTTCGTTCGAATTGGTTCATTATAAATCATTTGATAGGCATGTGCAGCTTTAATATCTAAATCCAGCAATGGATGGTCAAAGGAAGTAACTTTAGATAGTAGCGGCAGCATTAATTGTTTTTTTATATGACTTAAATAAGCCTGACCTTCTGAAGACATACCTAGAAGTCTAATATATGGTGACGTTTGGCCTTCATTCATACATTTCATTTGTTCTTTTGTTGTGTTAGTTAATAGATGAGTACATAGTCTTTGAAGTCTTGTCCATGTATAACGTTTTGTTTTTAACGATTCCATAAACTCTTGGAAACTTGAAGAACTTTGAATGCATCTTTTTATTCTATGCTCTAATCCTTCTTCAACTTCGTAGATTGAACCGATTTCCTCGGTTGTCATCGTCATAATCCGATATTTTAATAAATGAAAGTAAAGTTCCCAACGGTGTAAGTGATAATTCTTTTTATTTTCTTGCAGGAATTGTAAAGTGACTTCAGGTACATAACTTTGAATGGGATGATTTTCTGAAAACAATGCTTTACGAATACTAGTTGCACTTGCAATTGTAGGTGATCGAAACTGCTGATCATGATATCCTGCAGAGGTACGTTTTATTGTTAAAGGCTTTATTTTTGAATGCTGCTGAAGAATTGCGCGAACATAATAAAACCCTAAAATATTATTAGGTAATGAAAGATCTAATAATTCTTTATCACCGTTCAAATTTTTGTATGCCAGAGTTAATGCCTTCGGATAACTAACCCCAGTTTTTACATAATGTTGAATTAAGTCTTCATATTCTGCTTTGGATTGTTCTAGAAAATGATTTGTAGAAATAAAAGGATTGATATCTCCTAATTCACTGCCAAAGCATAAATAATCACAACCTAGAGCATCAAGAATAGATACAGCACCACTAGCAAATGTTTCAGCCTTTTGTGTTGCAAATGCGTAAGGTAATTCTACAACAAGATCAACACCACAATATAAGGCCATTTTTGTACGAGTCCATTTTGATACAATTGCTGGTTCGCCCCTTTGCAGGAAATGACCACTCATTACAGCAATTACAACAGAAGCATTTGACTTTTTAATCGATTCTCTCAAGTGATATAAATGACCATTATGAAATGGATTATATTCAACAACTAGACCTACTACACTCATGTAATCACCACTCTTTTTCATTCTACTATTTTCATATGGATAATTTTTATAATATTATAGGGTATAAAGAACAATCTATAAACCTTTGGAAGGAAATTAACATGTAAGTTAGGAGATAAATAATCATGATTTCAGAGTAAGCAATAAATTTAAGGTGAAAATATATAATAAACAATAGCTTTAAAAACGAAAAGTAAGCTTGATATTTCAACACAAATTTTAAATAGGGTATCGATATGATTAAAGATGGTTTTGTTTTGAAAATATAGGTTTATCATGTATACTTACACTGTAAAGAAAAAATATTGACAAATATAATTGCGAAGGCTATAATTACCTTTGTTGCCTTGAGGTGATACGATTTGAAATGGACAATTAGTCAACTACATCAATTACAAAGCAAGGGATTAAAATTTGATGAAGAAATTGATTTAAGCGAATGGGTCAAAAGTCAATCCGACATTCGTGATATTTCGCCAGTAAATGTTAAAGGAAGAGCCGATATAAGCTCCACTAAAGTAACATTCCATCTGTCAATTTCAGGTTCAATGGTTTTACCTTGTTCACGAACATTAGTGGATGTTCCGTATCCATTTTTAATTGATACAACGGAAACATTTTTATTAAAACCCGCAGACTATGAAACGTCAGAGGATTTCTACTTACCAGAGGGTGAAATCGTTGATTTAACTCCTATAATAAAAGAAATTCTTCTTGTAGAAATTCCGATGCAGGTATTCTGTGATGATGTAAGAAATGAAGAAGGGGCAGCTCCACAATCTGGTAAAGACTGGGAAGTTATTGCTGAGGAAGATCAGCAAAACAAGGTTGATCCACGATTGGCTGGACTAGCTAAATTCTTCGAAAATGAAGAAAGCTAATGATTTTTTGAATAGCTTAAAAAGCAAATGAGCTGATGCATATTGTATCGGTCTCACAAATGCGTAATGCTCTTTAAGGAGGTGGGAATAATGGCTGTACCTTTTAGAAGAACTTCTAAAACGAGAAAACGACTACGTCGTACACATTTTAAATTACAAGTACCTGGTATGGTAGAATGCCCAAACTGCGGTGAAAGCAAACTTGCTCACCGTGTATGTAAAGCATGTGGAACATACAAAGGAAAAGATGTTGTAAGCAAATAATAATTTGTTTCAACGAGGCGTAAGGACATTGTTCCTTACGCCTTTTATTTTTGTTTAGGAAATTATAACCCTCTTTAATTGAAGATAACGCTTCGACATCCAGCTCCAGTAATCTGATTTTTTGGCAAAAAAGTCAGATGCCTAACCTCTAAGGTCATAAGCCAATTTAGAATATCAGGCCAAAAAACGCCTTCTATTCTAATCGTCTTATTCTGATCGGCTAGTTTTTCAATCATAAAAAAAATTTTTTGTTGTGTTGCATTTAAAAATTTTATCTAATAGATAATAAGAGACCTAAAGCAACAAAGAGTATTTTTCCTGAGTTTAAATTTTTAAATGGGAGGGTATGGAAGAATGAGTAAGTTAATTGTAAGTGAAATTGAGGATGGTTTGGTTGAATTACGTCTAAACCGACCGATTAAGCATAATGCTATAGATTACGAAATCATGGATGAAATAAAGAGAAATTTACAGTCACTTAAAACAAAAAAGAGCTTAAGAGCATTAATATTAACAGGAGAAGGAGATAAAGCGTTCTGCTCCGGTGGTGATGTTAAAGCATTTCAGCACCTTAAAACAAGGGATGAAGCATATTTTATGCTATCTAAAATGGGTGATGTTCTTTATGAACTCATGACTTTTCCTTTACCTACATTCGCTATAATAAACGGTATTGCTTTAGGTGGAGGGTGTGAAATTGCAACTGCATGTGATATTCGAATTGCGAGAAAAGGTGCCACTCTTGGCTTTATACAAGGTCAATTATCTATTACTACAGGTTGGGGTGGTGCAACACTGTTATATGAAAAGCTTTCATACGAGCATGCGATTTCCTTTTTATATTCAGCAAAAAAAATATCATCTAACGATGCGGAACATATGGGGTTTGTACAAAAGACTGTTTCTGATGAAAATTATAAAGAACAAAGCTATTCATTTATTAAAGAATCGCTAGTTAAAGACCCAAATGTTTTGAGAGCTTATAAAGCAGTGAAGGTTAGTCAATGGGAGCAATCGAATTTATATTCACGTATGATGTCAGAGATTAATCGTTGTGCAGAGCTCTGGTCTTCTGAGGAGCATCATCATGCAGTATCTGCCTTTCTTACAAGAAAAGGGAAGAGCTAATAAAGCTCATAATCATTACATACAATTTCTACCATTTCCTTCTGTATGATGGTCTATTTAATTGTGTGATTCATTCCTTATTAAGCATCTTCATTCCCGTCCTATTATCACCTTTTTCTAATGTAATAGAGTGTATTTAGTCTATCTACTCTACTAGCTGCATATGTATAGAAAAAAAGTGACTATTGGAGGGAATTTAAATGACAACTACGCGTCAAGATGCATGGACACATGATGAAGATTTATTATTAGCAGAAGTGGTATTAAGGCATATTCGAGAAGGTGCAACACAGCTGGCTGCGTTTGAGGAAGTAGGTCGTAAATTATCTCGTACAGCGGCAGCTTGTGGATTTAGATGGAACTCTCATGTTCGTAAACAGTATAAAACTGGAATCGAGGTTGCAAAAAAACAAAGAAAAGAGTTGCGAACTCTTAATTCACAGGAAAAAGTAGAGGAGCAAAAGGAAGTTAATGTAAAAGAGACTGCTTTAGAGGTGGAACATACAGAATCAACACAACCCACTCAGTTATCTGAACCAACTCAATCAAACCAACCTAGTACTAATTCGAAAAATGCTATTAAGGATCTTATTTCGTTCCTTCAGCAATATGAAGATGCCCCTTCTATAAAGGAGGTTCAAGAAGAGAATCTCCAATTAAGAAATAAAATTCAAGAATTACAAAATGAAGTTGAAAAGCTAAAAGATGAAAAGCAGTCTTTAACTAATCATTTGCAGGTTGTCGAAGAAGATTACCGCGCGTTAATTGAAATAATGGATCGAGCAAGAAAAATGGTTATTTTACAAGAGGATGAAAGAAGTAGGAAAGTTAAATTTCAGATGGATAAAAATGGTAATCTAGAAAGAGTGGAAAAGTAAAAAGGTTCATCTTATTATAAAAATGAAAACAGCTCATGAAGGATCATTTTCCTTTCATGAGCTGTTTTTTTGAGTTAGCATTAAAAAGTTTATTCTTGAATAGTAACGCCACTTGGATACCAAACTAAAGGGTTTTCCCCTTTATCCCGATCCATATCGTATTTTACAGGCTCAAATTGCATTTTTGACCAAAAATCACTGGATTTCACTCTAGGGTTTGTTTTGATTGGTAGGTTAAATGATTTTGCGTATTCCACTAACGCTCTACCATAACCCTTTCCTTGATAATTTGGTAATACTTCGAGTTTCCAAAGTTCTAAATAATCCTGTTTAGGTTCAAAATATTGATCAAATTTCATGTCAACACGGTATAAGCTCATTCTTGCCACCAGCTTGTCACCGTAATAAATCCCATAAAACGGTGAATCACTGTCATTTTCAATAATATTTGATTGAAGATCTTCTAACATTGAAAGTTCTTGAATACCATATTCTCTGAATTTTTTAAATTCTTCCAGGGTTTTGTAATTAACTAATAATTTCTCAACTTTTAACATACCTTTTCCCCCTTGGTGCAAATTCTACAATAATAAAATTAAATTCACATGATAAAAAGACTAGTTCAGAGTGTTTGTTGTTTGATTATTTATAAATCCTATAATCTTCAAAGCAGCATTATTTTGACAACAAATCTTTTAATGTTAGCCTTTATAAGATATTGTTATTATACCATGATGAGTGTGAATAGTGGTATGATTTAGTTAACGCTTACACAAAATTAGCTAGAATTGTCAATTAGGCAAAATTCTAGTAAAAATACTGTTGGTTTTGTTATGATATTGATTAAGAGTGAACGATTTGTTAAGTATATATTGGCTTTAAGGGGCCTTATTTCAGAAGGTGAAGTTTATGGAAATTGGAATTATTGGTTCTGGATCATTAGGGTTACTTTATTCATTTTACCTTTCAGAAACCAATAAAGTTACTTTATATACCAGACGGGAAGAACAAGCAAATAAAATAAATAAACATGGTATTACTTTGGTTCAAGGAAATACAGAAATAACGAAGAAAGTGGAAGCATCATATGAGAAGAATTATAAAGAGCCAGTATTAATAATCACTGTTAAACAATACAGTCTCAACTCCATTATCGATACTTTAACAGGCTTTCTCCACGAACCATTATATTTCTTCAAAATGGCATGGGACATTTACGTTTTCTGAATCACTTGTCACATCATAATCTTATATTGGGTGTATCTGAGCATGGAGCATTAAAAGTGAGTGATTCTGTTGTACATCATACAGGAAGTGGAATAACAAAAATTTCAATGTATAAAGATTGTGAAAGTGATGTAATGAACCAATTAATAAGAAATCAATCAGAAGTTTTTCCTTTTATACATAAATCTGATTGGGAAACAATTCTGAAAGAGAAATTAATTGTCAATGCTACCATTAACCCTCTAACAGCACTTTTTAGAGTCAAAAACGGAGAGCTTTTAACAAACCCTTATTTTCATAAACTTTTTTATGAACTTTTTGAAGAAGTGGCCGATCTACTTAAAATAGAGAATAAAGAATTATCTTGGAAACAAGTGCAAACTATATGTGAAAATACTTCGGAAAATCAATCTTCTATGTTTAAGGATATTTACAATGGTAGACAAACCGAAATTGATTCAATTCTCGGATATATGATAGAGCATTCTAATGAAAAATCCTGTCCTCGCATTTCATTTCTGTATCAAGCAATAAAAGGGATTGAGAGAGGAAAGGAGGGCGTATGAGCGGTTTCTTTACTTGGATTGTCTCAGTGGCGATTACGTTACCGATATTGAGTTTGTTATTCATTTATTTTCTTGTTCGAATTTTTGTTAGTGGAAAGAAAACAATTTTGTGGACTGTTGATTTATCAACAGCAGTTTTCATATTATCCGTGCACTTTCATTTGTTAACCATATTTGAGCAATCATTTCTTCTTTATATTATATTACTACTTACTTTTTTAGCACTGGTTGTCTATTACTTTGAATATAAAAGTTCGAGGGAGCCTTCTATGTATGTGGCTATTAAAAAAATGTGGAGACTTTCATTTTTTCTTTTTTTCATAACCTATGTAGTTCTTACCATTGGTGGTATTTTAACAGGAGTTTTTAAAAGTGCATTCCTATTATAGTTTTTAATTTTAAAAAGAACTAGAATTCAAGCAAAGGTTTTTTGTTTCATTACCATAAGTGCTATACTCACCTTGTTACATCGTACAATCGGACATAAATGACAACATATGACTTTAATCAAGAAAGGAAGTTTATATATGGAGATAGTTGAACTCTCCCTGCGCTCTTCAAATCAATTTATTAATGACTTAACTGAGAAAAAGTTGCATATTGAATCTTTTTTTGATTATAACGTTCATTCATCTTCTCTTTTTAGGGAAAGAGCTGAAGATTTAAGGGAACGTACTTATCAACGCGAAGAGCTTGCAACTTACTTAAAAAACTATACCAACCGATGTTTAAACAGTGATGAAAAAATATTAGAAAACATAGAACGATTGAAAAATCCTGATAGCCTTGTAGTTATTGGGGGGCAACAGGCAGGTTTATTAACTGGTCCTCTGTATACAATACATAAAATTATTTCAATCATTGTACTTGCTGAGAAAGAAGAAAAGGAATTAGGTGTTCCTGTTATTCCTGTTTTTTGGATTGCTGGTGAGGACCATGATTTTGTGGAAATCAATCATGTTTTTATAGAGAAAAATCAAATAGCAAGAAAGCTTGCAATAAAGGATTCACCTGTAAAAAAACAACCTGTGTCACAACTTGAGCTTAACAAACAAAAAACATTTGATTGGATTGACCAAGTTTTTGAGGCTTTTGGAGAAACAGATTATTCCAATCAATTGATTTCTACCTTAAAGCAATTTGCTGAAGAGTCTTCAACATATGTTGAATTCTTTGAAAAAGTAATCATGGATCTTTTTAAGGATAAAGGGCTTGTTCTGATTAATTCAGGAGATCATGAGCTAAGAAAGCTGGAAAAATCATATTTCAAATCAATTTTAGAACAAAATGAGAGAATTTACGACGCAGTAAAAGAACAACAACAAAAAATGCAATCATTAGATTATCATCCTATTATAGAAATGACAGATAACAGTGCTAACCTTTTCTACCATCATGACGGGGAGCGTTTCCTTCTAGAGAGAATTAGTCATAATGAGTATGAAGTAAGTGAAATTGGATTTACTATTACCAGAGCGGAACTTTTTGATTTGATTGAAACGAATCCTGAAAAATTTAGTAACAATGTTGTGACAAGGCCGTTAATGCAGGAATATTTATTTCCTACATTAGCCTTTATTGCAGGTCCGGGTGAAGTAACATATTGGTCTGAATTAAAAGGTGTTTTTTCATTATTTGATATAAAAATGCCACCAGTTCTTCCAAGGCTGCAAATGACTATTTTAGAAAGAGCTATAGACAGAAACATAAAGGAAACGGGTGTGGAATTAGAGACAGTGCTGCAAGAAGGAGTAATGTCTTCAATAAACAACTTTCTCAAGGAAATGTCTCCAGTTGATATGGCACCCTTAATTGAGGAAGCTAAAAAAGAAATTTCCGAGATTCATACTAAGTTGGTTGACGCTGCATTGTTAATTGATCAAAGCTTAGAGCCAATGTTAAAAAAGAATGGTCATTTTATTAAGGAACACCTTGATTTTATTTATAAAACTGTTGAAAATCGGAAGAAACAACAGCATGATGCTCAATTGTCAAAGTTTAAATCAATTGAACAATCATTACTTCCAAATTTACATCCACAAGAGAGAGTTTGGAATGTTTATTACTATTTAAACAAGTTTGGACCAAATTTTGTAGGAGAATTGCTAAACTTGTCATATTCCTTTAATGGAACACATAAAATTGTCAAAATATAAATAAAAGTTTTTTGAAAATCCTGTGAATACAGGGTTTTTTTTTTGTGAAAACAAATGTAGAATAAAGATGTGGAGATAAGTGGGGGAAGTGGTGAGTTAAGGGGAGAAAGTGGGGGCAACGAACATGTTTATGGGAGAATACCATCACACCATTGATATAAAAGGCAGAATGATTGTCCCATCAAAATTTAGAGATGGACTAGGAGAAACATTCGTTTTAACACGTGGCCTGGACCAGTGTTTGTTCGGTTATCCAATGAGTGAGTGGAAAATAATTGAAGATAAGCTAAAGAATCTCCCATTAACTAAAAAAGATGCTCGTGCATTTACCCGTTTTTTCTTTTCAGGTGCGACTGAATGTGAGCTTGATAAACAAGGTCGTGTAAATATCGCAACACCACTTTTGCAGTATGCAAAACTAGAAAAAGAATGCGTTGTGATCGGCGTTTCAAATCGGATTGAGCTGTGGAGTAAGTCCATTTGGGAAACTTATGTTGCTGAGCAAGAAGATTCTTTTGAAGAAATTGCGGAAAATATGATTGATTTTGATATATAATCTTCTCTTTAGCAAAGAATGAGTAGAAAAATGGACAAGCTAAGAATAGTCCAATATTTTAGGGGGAGATTATTTACTTCCTTCTAACTGAAACAGATTTGAAGAGGTGGTACAACATATGTTTAAACATACAACAGTGTTACTAAAGGAAACAGTAGATGGCTTAAATATTAAGGAAGATGGTATTTACGTTGATTGCACACTAGGAGGTGCAGGTCATAGTAGCTATCTGCTTTCACAGTTATCAGAACAAGGGCATCTAATCGCCTTTGATCAGGATGATACAGCGTTAGAAAACGCGAAAGAAAAGCTTGCTAATTATAAAGGTAAGGTAACCTTAATCAAAAGTAATTTTCGTTACCTATCTGAAAAACTTGCTGAAATAGGAATTGACAAAGTAGATGGTATTCTATTTGATTTAGGGGTTTCATCCCCACAGCTAGATACGCCTGAACGAGGATTTAGTTATCATCATGATGCACCGTTAGATATGAGAATGGACCAGCAATCAGATATTTCAGCATACGAAGTGGTAAACACGTGGACTTACGAACAACTAGTGAAAATTTTCTTTCGATATGGTGAGGAGAAATTCTCTAAACAAATTGCGAGAAAGATTGAAAGTCACAGAGAAACTCAGCCAATTCGAACTACCGGTGAGCTAGTTGAAATTATTAAAGAGGCAATTCCGGCACCTGCACGCAGAAAAGGTGGACACCCAGCCAAAAGAATTTTCCAGGCGATAAGAATTGCTGTAAATGATGAATTAAAAGTATTTGAAGAGGCAATTGAACAATCAATTGAATTGTTAAAGCCTGAAGGAAGAGTGAGTGTTATCACATTCCACTCTTTGGAAGACCGTATATGTAAATCAGCCTTTAAAGAAGCGGCAACACCACCTGAGTTACCTAGGAATATGCCATATATCCCAGAAGGGTATGAGCCTATAATAAAAATTATTACTAGAAAACCTATTCTTCCATCAGAACAAGAACTGGAAGAAAACAATCGAGCACGGTCAGCTAAGCTAAGAATTGCTGAAAAGTTCTAAAAAGAAAAAGATATTTAAAGGAGGTTACTAAAATGAGTAATTTAGCCATTAAACTAGAACAACAACGTCAGGAGCAGCTAAATCAATCCCCTAAACAAGAACCTGTAATTAGAACAAGAAGAGCTTCGATAACCCCAGGTGAGAAATTCCTCATTTTATTATTTGTTTCTCTCTTTGTATTAGGAGCTATTACAATTGTTGCGAACTCCTATAATGTGTATCAAGCTAATATGGAGATTCAAAAAACGGAAGCTAAAATCCAAGAACAAACGAAATTAAACAGTGACCTTCATGTTCAAGTAGAAGAGTTAAGTACATATGATCGTATTTGGGAAAAAGCTAAGGAATTAGGGTTAACATTAGATCAAAATAATGTAAAAAGTGTGCAAAATTAATAAAGAAACAAATAAAGGGACTAAGCCGTGTAAGTTTCATGTGGGCTTAGTCCTTCAATTATTCTATCCAATTACGGGTAAAGGTGATATCATACAACATAGGAGGTTTTCTATGAAATTAACGCATAAAAATATAAACATGAATAGAGGCGCTGCATTATTAGCGTTGATTTTTGGTTTGCTATTTTTAGTTATTTTTGTTCGTTTCTTTTATATTCAATCAACTGGAACTGCACATGGTCAAGCACTTGCAGCAAGAGCTGAAGAACTCTATGAGAGTCAAAGAACGATTGAAGCATCAAGAGGGTCAATATTAGATCGTAAGGGTGAGGTTATTGCAGAAGACAAGTCTTCTTATAAACTAGTTGCAATTCTCGACGATCAAATAACAACAGATCCTGACAATCCAGAGCATGTTGTTGATGTAGAAGAAACGGCGCAAAAGTTAGCACCTTTATTAAATATGGAAGAAAGTGAAATAGTAGAGGTTTTATCTAAGGATTTATACCAAGTTGAATTTGGATCTGCAGGTAGAGACATTAGCCATACTTTAAAAGAACAAATAACAAAATTGGAGCTTCCTGGTATTACGTTCATTCGTGATACACAACGATTTTACCCAAATGGAATTTTTGCTTCTCATTTAATCGGTTATGCGCAAAAGCAAGAAGACACAGGTGAGACGATCGGAATGATGGGCCTTGAAAAAACATTAGAGAAATACCTTCATGAAGAAGATGGCTACATAAAATTTGAAAAAGATCGTTACAATTGGAAATTACCAACAAGTGACGATGAAATAGTAGCTCCAAAAAATGGTCAAGATGTGTATTTAACCATTGATCAGAAAATACAAACCTTTTTAGAAGACTCTATGAATCAAGTAGTTGAAGAGTATTCACCAGAGAAGATCGTTGCTGTTGTAGCTGATCCGAAGACCGGAAAAATACTAGCTATGGCTCAGCGACCGAGTTTTGACCCAAATAAAAGGAACATTACGTCTTATTACAATGATGTTATCTCTTATCCTTTTGAACCGGGTTCAACGATGAAAATCTTTACTTTAGCAGCAGCAATTGAAGAAGGAGTCTATAATGGAAATGCAACATTCCAATCTGGTTCTTATGCGGTAGGACCATCAATTGTACGTGACCATAAAAGAGGTGGTTGGGGAACAATCAGCTTTAATGAAGGTGTACAAAGGTCATCAAATGTTGGTTTTTCAATTCTTGCTAAAGATATGCTTGGAACTGATCGAATGTATCAATATTTAAACAAATTTGGATTTACGAAAAACTAATATTGATTTGCCAAACGAAGCTGAAAGTAAAATAAACTATAACTATGAGATCGATAAGGTATCAACTGCATTTGGACAAGCATCTGCCTTTACTCCGATCCAGCTCGTACAAGCAGCAACAGCGATTGCGAACAATGGCAAAATGATGAAACCTTATGTTATTGATAAAATAGTAGATAAAGATTCTAATGAAGTTGTAAAAGAGAATAGTTCTAAGGTAATTTCTCAACCTATTACTGAAAAAACTGCAAAAGAAACACTGGATATTTTAGAAACTGTTGTAAGTTCAGAAAATGGTACGGGAAAACCTTATAGCATTGAAGGGTATCAGGTTGCTGGTAAAACAGGTACTGCACAAATGCCAAACCCAAATGGAAGAGGGTATTTATCAGGAAATGACAACCATATTTTTTCGTTTTTAGGAATGGCACCAAAAGATAATCCAGAGCTTATTGTATATGTAGCTGTTCAGAAACCTAAGCTTGAAGGACAAGCAGGATCTGTTCCAGTTTCAATGATTTTTAATACTGTGATGAAAAACAGCCTTCAATATTTACAAATTGAACCTACAGAAGAAATTGAAACTGAAACACAAGTAAAACCTTCAAATGAAGACACGTTACTTCCTGATTTAGTAGATACAAAGTTTGCAGAAGCTAACAATCAATTGAAAAAATTAGGTTTAACTCCAATTATTCTTGGAAATGGACAAAAAGTTATTGCTCAATATCCTGAAGGTGATACTTCAATAATGTTAAATGAAAAAGTCTTTCTAAAGTTATCTGAAGAAGTTAAGATGCCAGATTTAACAGGTTGGTCTAAACGGGATGTCATGAAACTAGGAAATATAATGAATATTTCTGTGAATGCAGAAGGATCTGGTTTCGTCATAAAACAGAGTATTAAGAAAGGTAGCCTATTAAAGAAAGGCGATGTTTTGACGATATCACTTGGGACAGAAAATGGTGAAAAACAGCCTGAAGAAAGCAATGAACAAGAATAAAATGAATTTTAAGATTGATCTCATCTAAAAAGAGATCAATCTTTTTTTATTCGAATTAAATTCGGTTGTACTTAGTGCAACTATAATTATTTTACATGTTCATATACATTTAAATGATTGAAAAGTTTCTTTGATTTATCCTTGTGAGTTGTCAGATTAGAATGTATGGTAAACAGTTCTAACTCCTCGTGTACAAGCATATATATTTGAACGAGCCTAGACAAGGAGGAGTAAAATATATGCGGGTATCTAATGTGACCGTTAGAAAGCGTCTTGTTTTAACATTGCTTTTCGGTTTTTTAATTTTCTTAGTGATTGATATACGTCTAGGGTATGTTCAATTTTTTCTTGGTAATACACTCACTTCGGGAGCCAAAGATTTATGGAGCAGAAACATTCCATTTGAGCCTGAACGCGGGGAAATTTTAGATCGAAATGGAGTAAAGCTAGCAACAAATATGAGTGCTCCAACGATTTATGTTGTACCAAGACAAATTGAAGATCCTGCTATGGCTGCAAAAGAATTAGCTGCAGTTTTAAATATGTCAGAAGAAAAAGCCTATCAACATATTACAAAAAGAGTTTCTATCGAAAGAATCAATCCTGAGGGGAGAAAAATTTCTCATGAAAAAGCAAATGAAGTGAGAGATTTAAATATAAAGGGAGTTTATATAGCTGAAGATTCGATCAGGTATTATCCTTATGGAAGTTATCTATCACATGTTCTTGGTTTTGCAGGAATTGATAATCAGGGATTATTAGGCTTAGAAGCATATTACGATGAGCAATTAAAGGGAGAAAAAGGGTATGTTAAGTTTTATTCAGATGCAAAAGGGCAGAGGATGCCAGATGAAGCGGATGACTATACAGCTCCTGTTGATGGAAATAATCTAAAACTAACAATTGATTCTAGAGTTCAAACAATTATTGAAAGAGAACTAGATAATACTCAGGCTACTTATAACCCTGACGGAATTATTGCTATTGCTATGAACCCAAACAATGGTGAAATATTAGCGATGTCAAGCAGGCCTGATTTTGATCCAGCTAATTTTAAAGAAGTAGATCCTATGGTCTACAATCGGAACTTACCTGTTTGGAGTACTTATGAACCTGGTTCTACATTTAAGATTATTACTCTAGCTGCAGCACTGGAAGAAAAGAAAGTGAACCTAGAAAAAGATGAATTTAATGATTCAGGTTCGGTAGAGGTTGATGGAGCAAGATTACGATGTTGGAAAAGAGGTGGACACGGTCATCAAACATTTCTGGAAGTTGTCCAAAACTCTTGTAACCCTGGTTTCGTAGAGCTTGGTCAAAGACTTGGAGAAGAAACGCTGTTTAAATATATAAAAGACTTTGGATTTGGTCAAAAAACAGGAATTGATCTTCAAGGTGAAGGAACTGGTATTATGTTTAAACCAGAACAAGTAGGACCTGTGGAACTTGCAACCACCGCATTTGGTCAAGGTGTTTCTGTTACACCGATCCAGCAAGTTGCTGCTGTTTCTGCAGCTATAAACGGAGGGGTTCTATATACACCATATATAGCGAAGGAATGGGTGGATCCAGTTACTGGTGATGTAATTAGTCGAAATACACCAAATGCAAAAAAACGTGTTATTTCTGAAGAAACTTCAAAAGAAATTCGTTATGCTCTTGAAAGTGTTGTTGCATTAGGAAGTGGAAGAAACGCTTTTGTTGATGGCTATCGAGTTGGTGGAAAAACAGGTACAGCACAAAAAGTAAAAGATGGGCGATATATGGAAAATAACCATATTGTTTCCTTTGTTGGATTTGCACCTGCTGATGACCCTCAAATTGTTGTTTATGTTGCAGTTGACAATCCTAAGGGAACGGTCCAATTTGGTGGAACTGTTGCTGCACCTATAGTAGGAAACATTATGCGTGATGTTTTACCTGAGATAGGTGTAAAGCCGAGAGACGGCCAAATTGAGAAAGAGTATAATTGGCTGGACACAAAACTAGTAGAAGTGCCGAACATTATAGGGTTAACGAAACAAGAATTAACTCAGCAATTCGTTAACTTGAAAATTGATGTATCGGGCGAAGGAGATGTTGTTGTGCAACAATCCCCAAATGAAGGTGTAAAAGTTAAAGAAGGATCCACCTTAAGAGTATACCTAGGTGATGAACATAGAGAAAAGAAAGAAAGTGAATAACCAGAGGGAGCATGCTATTGCAAAAATTGCATTGGCACGCTTTCTTTCTGTTGGTATAATAACATTTATGTTTTTCGTAAAATTGAAAGGAATGATGGCTCTTTTCTTTTAAGTAAGATAAAATAGTACGGAGAAATATTTTACCAATTATATTTTGACTGTTGGTTTATTTCTTTTATTGTAAAAGGAAAACCCTGTAATGAAAGTAGGAATAAAAATGAAATTAAATGATTTACTAACATTTTTACATGATGACTCACTTCTATCTTTAAAGAACCCTACCATCTCATCTTTAGAAATGGATTCTAGAGAAGTTAAGCCCGGTAGTTTATTTATATGTATAAAGGGTTACACGGTTGACGGTCATGATTTTGCACAAAAGGCTGTAGATCAGGGTGCAGTAGCTATACTCGCTGAAAGAAACTTAGACTTAGATGTTCCTGTTATTGTTGTAAAAGATACTAAAAGATCAATGGCTGTATTAGCTGATATTTTTTATGGACAGCCAACTCATTCCATGCACCTGATAGGTGTTACTGGTACTAATGGAAAAACAACAACAACACATATTATTGAGAAAATTTTCAATGAAGCAAAAAAGCAAACAGGTCTTATTGGGACAATGTACATAAAAATTGGTGATGAACAAAAAGAAGTTAAAAACACAACTCCTGAAAGTCTAACATTGCAAAAGACATTTGCCGAAATGAAGGAACAAAATGTTTCACACGCTATTATGGAGGTGTCATCACATGCCCTTCATCTTGGAAGAATTCATGGATGTGATTTCAATGTTGCTGTGTTTACGAACTTAACACAAGATCATTTAGACTACCATAAAACAATGGAAGCATATAAGTATGCTAAAGGACTATTGTTTGCTCAACTTGGTAATAAGTTTGATCATAATGATCTAAAGATTGCTGTTTTAAATGAAGATGAAGAGGCATCTGAAGAATTTAAACGAATGACATCCGCAAAAATCTTAACCTATGGTATCGATCGTCCGGCAGATATTAAAGCAGAAAACATAAAAATGACATCTAAAGGTACAATGTTTCAACTCGTAACACCTGTTGGTACACGCAATGTTACAATTCAAATGGTTGGAAAGTTCAGTGTGTATAACGTGTTAGCTGCTGTTTCTGCTTCACTTGCTTCGTCTGTTGATTTAGATACGATTGTTACAGCTATTGAATCGATGGAGGGGGTACGAGGACGTTTTGAATTAGTTGATGGTGGGCAGGATTATACCGTTATTGTTGATTACGCACATACACCTGATAGCCTAGAAAATGTTCTTAAAACTGTTAAACAATTTGCAGAGGGGCGCATCTTTTGTATTGTAGGATGTGGGGGAGACAGGGATAAAACAAAAAGACCTTTAATGGCTAAAATCGCGGTAACATATAGTGATGAACCCGTTTTTACATCTGATAACCCAAGAAGTGAAGATCCGCAAGTCATTCTTCAGGAGATGGAAGAAGGTGTAGCGGGTAACCAGTACACATCTATTATCAGTAGAGAAGAAGCTATATCCTATGCTGTTAAAAAAGCTCAAAAAGGTGATGTAATTCTAATTGCAGGAAAAGGCCACGAAACATATCAGATAATAGGTAATAAAGTTTTTGATTTTGATGATAAGGAAATCGCATTAAATGCAATAAATACATTAAATTTGTAGTGAATGACCAAGACCTTTCATAAGAATAGGTACAAAGGAAGAAAGAGAAGTTGATAAGATGAAGAAAAACAGTTTAGAAGAACATATTCAGAAAAATACCTCATATGATAATCTCGTAAAAGATACGCTTGTATATTCTAATGACTTAGTATTCTGTGGGGAGGTGTGTGCATGTTAGAGCAAGTAATTTTATTTACAATCGTTATGGGATTCTTAATCAGTGTATTACTTTCCCCAATCATTATTCCGTTTTTAAGAAGGCTGAAGTTTGGTCAAAGTATTAGAGAAGAAGGACCTAAATCTCATCAAAAAAAATCGGGTACCCCAACAATGGGTGGTGTAATGATCATTATTTCGATCATTATTACAACAATTGTTATGACAGGGAAATTTTCGCAACTTAGTGTTGAGATGTATTTATTGTTGTTTGTAACATTCGGATACGGTTTGTTAGGGTTTTTGGATGATTTTATCAAGGTTGTTATGAAACGAAATCTTGGTTTAACTTCAAGACAAAAACTTCTTGGGCAAGTGATTATTGCTATTATATTTTACCTTGTCTTCACACAGTATGGCTTTTCAACAGAAATAGGGATACCTGGAACAACTTTTTCTTTAGACCTTGGTTAAAATTTATATTATCCTCGTTGTATTTATGTTAGTGGGAGGATCTAATGCAGTAAACTTAACAGATGGTTTAGATGGATTGTTATCAGGTACTGCTGCTATCGCTTTTGGGGCATTTGCTGTTTTGGCTTGGAATCAATCGCAATACGATGTTGCCATTTTTTCGGTAGCTGTTGTTGGAGCTGTCCTCGGGTTTTTAGTGTTTAATGCACATCCTGCAAAAGTATTTATGGGAGACACAGGTTCACTAGCACTTGGAGGTGCCATTGTAACAATAGCGATTTTAACAAAGCTTGAAATTTTATTAGTTTTAATTGGCGGAGTTTTCGTCATTGAGACTTTATCAGTTATTATTCAAGTTATTTCTTTTAAAACAACTGGGAAGAGAGTATTTAAGATGAGTCCTCTTCATCATCACTATGAATTAGTAGGGTGGTCAGAGTGGAGAGTTGTTGTTACATTTTGGACGATTGGCTTAATTTTTGCAGTACTTGGAATTTATATTGAGGTGTGGTTGTAATTGAAAAACATTAATGATTACTTACATAAAAATGTATTGGTAATAGGATTGGCAAAAAGCGGCTTAGCGGCCGCTAAATTGTTACACAAGCTGGGTGCAACAGTTACTGTAAATGATTTAAAGGCGACTGATGAAGACCCCGTTGTAAAAGAATTAAAAAACAATGGAATTGATGTTGTTGGTGGCGGACACCCTCTTTCTTTACTAGATGATTTTTCAATCGATATTATTGTGAAAAACCCAGGGATTCCCTACTCTAATCCTCTTTTAGTTCTTGCCAAGGAAAAGAATATTCCTATCATCACGGAAGTTGAACTTGCTTATAAGATTTCAGAGGCAGACATTATCGCAATAACCGGTTCAAACGGTAAAACAACAACAACAACCCTTATCTTTGAAATGTTAAAAGAGGATGGAAAACAACCTTTAATTGCAGGTAATATTGGTACAGTAGCTTGTGAAGTTGCTCAAAAAGCCACAAAAGAAAATGTTATAGTTATGGAATTATCGTCGTTTCAACTTCTTGGAACAATTGATTTTAAACCATCCATTGCCATGATATTAAATATTTTTGATGCCCATTTAGATTATCATGGTACCAAAGAAGAATACGTTTATGCTAAAGGAAAGATCTATGAAAACCAAACTGAGGAAGATGTGTCGATTGTAAACTTAAATGATAAAGAAGTTTGTGAATGCTCTGAAAGATCAAAGGCACAAAAATTATTTTTCTCAACTACAGAAGTTATAGATAATGGAGTTTACCTCTTAGATGAATCAATTTTTTATAAAGGTGAGAAGATTGTTTCCTTAAAAGATATCGTACTGCCGGGAGAACATAATTTAGAAAATATTCTGGCTGCTATTGCTGCTGTCAAGCTAAGAGGAGTTTCTAACGAATCTATTTACAAGGTTTTAACGACTTTTAACGGTGTTAAACATAGGTTGCAATATGTAGATACTCTTCGGGGGCGTCGTTTTTATAACGATTCAAAAGCAACAAATATATTAGCAACAAGTAAAGCGCTTAGTGCATTTAAAACACCTACCATCTTATTGGCAGGAGGCCTTGATAGAGGTAATGAATTCGATGAATTAAAACCATTTTTACATCATGTAAAGGCTATGATTTTATTTGGGGAAACTGCACCTAAGCTTGAAAGAATTGCCAGAGAAAGTGGAATAGAACAAATTAAACGTGTCGATAATGTAGAAAAAGCAGTATTGACGGCGTTTAATGTTTCCGAAAAAGAAGATGTAATCTTATTGTCTCCAGCATGCGCAAGTTGGGATCAATATAAAACTTTTGAGGAAAGAGGAGACATTTTTATTCAAGCCGTGCATAAGCTTAACTAAGGGCTTGTACGAATAATTAATTGCAGTCTATGCTACAGCCCTTAATAAATTTGATACAGGGGTGTTCGGCGTTGACAGCAAAAAGGTCTACACCAGATTTTATATTGGTTATTCTAACATTACTTCTTTTAACAATTGGACTAATCATGGTATATAGTGCAAGTGCAGTTTGGGCAACATATAAGTTTGATGATTCCTTCTTTTTTGCGAAGCGCCAATTGTTATTTGCAGGTGTTGGTGTTATAGCCATGTTTTTTATTATGAACGTTGACTATTGGACATGGCGGACATGGTCAAAAATGTTAATTATCATTTGTTTTTTTCTTTTAATTGCAGTATTAATACCTGGCATAGGGATGGAGCGTAATGGTTCTCGAAGTTGGATTGGTGTTGGTGCATTTTCGATCCAGCCATCAGAGTTTATGAAATTGGCGATGATTGCTTTCTTAGCAAAGTTTCTATCTGAAAATCAAAAGAAAATTACCTCGTTTAAAAAAGGATTAGTCCCTTCTCTTGGACTCGTTTTCACTGCATTTGGGATCATTATGCTTCAACCTGACTTAGGAACAGGGACAGTTATGGTAGGGACATGTATCGTGATGATATTTGTTTCGGGAGCTAGA
The DNA here is from genome assembly GCF_023078335.1 of Metabacillus endolithicus. GTDB lineage: Bacteria > Bacillota > Bacilli > Bacillales > Bacillaceae > Metabacillus > Metabacillus endolithicus. The sequence continues at coordinate 4,549,003 of NZ_CP095550.1, forward strand.
GTGGTGCATTTTGCTTGGCTGGGTCTTTTAGGTGTTGCGGGATTTGTTGCTCTTGTTCTTTCAGCACCATACAGAATTAAAAGGATTACATCATTTTTAGATCCATGGGAAGATCCACTAGGCAGTGGGTTCCAAATCATTCAATCTTTGTATGCGATTGGCCCTGGAGGTCTCTTTGGTCAGGGGTTAGGACAAAGCAGGCAGAAATTCTTTTATTTACCTGAGCCACAAACTGACTTCATTTTTGCCATTTTAGCTGAAGAGCTTGGTTTTATTGGTGGGTCATTAGTTATATTATTGTTTGGTTTACTTTTATGGAGAGGGGTACGAATTGCGTTAGGAGCCCCTGATTTATATGGTAGCTTCTTGGCTATTGGAATTATTACAATGGTAGCTATTCAGGTTATGATTAACATTGGTGTTGTAACTGGGCTAATGCCTGTAACAGGTATTACTCTTCCATTCTTAAGTTATGGAGGATCTTCCCTTACATTAATGTTAATGGCGATGGGTGTCTTACTAAATGTGAGCAGATACTCAAAGTATTAGGTCCATTAAAAGGCTAATTTTAGTTTCATTATAGGTTGTTTATCATATAAAATAGTAAGTATCGAGGCTGACGTTGGTAAGTGACAGACTAGGGGTTTTAACCTCTAAGCAGTCCTTAAAAGGTCAGCCTTCATAGTTTTACATATGTGTTTCTATACAACTACTAGTTTACTTGTAACCTAGTAGTTGAGAGTACGTACATATTATAATAAGAATCCATTCAAATGGGGGAACAAGTATGAAAGTAGTTGTAAGTGGTGGCGGAACTGGTGGTCATATCTATCCAGCACTCGCTTTAATAAATGAAATTAAGAAGCATCATTCAGATGTAGAATTTCTATATATCGGAACAGAAAATGGACTTGAGCAAAATATTGTAAACAGAGCTAACATACCATTTAAATCTGTGGAAATATCCGGATTTAAAAGAAAGATCTCCTTTGAAAATGTGAAAACTGTTACAAGATTTCTTAAAGCAGTTTCTGTTAGTAAAAAATATTTAAAAGAGTTTAATGCAGATGTTGTTATTGGAACAGGAGGATATGTTTGTGGACCTGTTGTTTATGCGGCGGCTAAAATGAAGATTCCAACAGTTATTCATGAACAAAATAGTTTACCTGGCATAACAAATAAGTTTTTGTCTCGATATGTTAACAAAGTTGCCATCTGTTTTGAAGAAGCAAGAAAACATTTTCCTGCGAATAAAGTTGTATTAACCGGTAATCCACGTGCTTCAGAGGTGCTGGGTCAAGATGCCGATAAAGGGAGACATTCAGTCGGTTTGATTAAAGACAAAAAGACAGTGCTGATTTTCGGGGAAGCAGGGGAGCTAAAGCTATTAATGATGCTGTTTTAGAAATGATTCCATCTCTTGCTGAAAAGCCATATCAAATTGTTTACGTCACCGGTGAAGTACATTATGAAAAAGTAATGAATGAAGTAAAAAAAGGAAACAGTTCTGAGAACGTGATAATAAAACCATTTATACACAATATGCCGGAAGTATTAGCGGCAGTGGACTTGATTGTATCGAGAGCCGGAGCTACCTCACTTGCAGAAATTACAGCTTTGGGGTTGCCTAGCATACTCATTCCAAGTCCTTATGTAACGGCTAATCATCAAGAAGTAAACGCAAGATCATTAAGTGATCATCATGCAGCAATTACGCTAAAAGAGCAAGAATTAAATGGTGATAAATTACTCACGGAAATTGATGGAGTTTTACTTAATGAAATTAAACTGAAAGAAATGAAGCAAGCATCAAAGAAACTAGGTATTCCTGATGCTGCGTTAAGACTTTATTCAGTCCTAAAAGAACTTTCTAAGTAACAACAGAGATAAACTGACCTGAGGAGGTAAATTATGACTACGTTATATGAAGCATTAACAACTGCAGAAATTGGGAAAGTTCTTGTAGATGAACCTTTAGCAAAACATACAACAATAAGAATAGGTGGTCCTGCAGATATTCTATTGGAACCTAAAGACAGTGAAAGCCTAAGTAAGGCGATAAAAATAATAAAAGAATATGGAGCTAAATGGACAGTGATAGGAAGGGGCTCTAATCTTCTTGTTTCTGATAAAGGAATAGATGGGGTCGTTATTAAGCTTGGAACTGGAATTGATCATTTTGAGTTAGATGAAGATGTATTAACGGTTGGCGGAGGATATTCTATTGTAAAGCTTGCAACACTCATTAGTAGGAAGGGTTTATCAGGTTTGGAATTTGCCAGTGGTATTCCTGGTTCAATAGGTGGAGCTGTTTATATGAATGCAGGGGCACATGGGTCAGACATGTCAAAAATTCTTATGAAAGCTCTAGTATTATTTGAAGATGGAACGATGGAATGGCTGACAAATGAAGAAATGGAGTTTTCTTATCGAACTTCAATTCTTCAGACGAAAAGACCAGGTATTTGTATAGAAGCAGTTCTGCAACTTAAAAAGGGTGAAAAAGAAGAAATTGTTGCGATCATGCAAAAGAATAAAGATTACAGAAGAGAAACACAACCTTGGAATTATCCTTGCGCAGGGAGTATCTTCAGAAACCCACTTCCTAATTATGCAGGTCAATTAGTTGAAGCAGCAACTCTAAAAGGATATCAAATCGGTGGTGCTAAAGTTTCAGAAATGCATGGTAATTTTATTGTTAATGCCGGAGGAGCAACTGCTCAGGATGTATTGGATTTAATAAATTATATTAAAGAAACGATTCTTGAGAAGTATGATGTGACAATGGAAACTGAAGTTGAAATAATAGGTCGGAAATAGTCACATTACTCCCCATTATTTCCTTTTATTGTGTTATAATGTCTTTATAAAAATTGCTGAACAATTTTAGTTTATTCTTAAACGGCATTTTTAAATGCCGTTTCAGTGTGTAAGTGGGGAAAATCTTTTATAAATAGGATTCATTTCATTACTTTACATACTGTGATGATTTGCTATAACATTGTGCAAGAAATCTACCTAGAGGGAACTACTAGGGTGGGGTGAAAACGATTGGAGAAAAAGGTTGTTTCGTTAGAAGATCGCATACCAAAACTACAGCAGCAGCGAAAACAGAAGACTAATCGAAGACTTATTTCATTCCTTTCAATCTTTTTTCTATTAATTTTACTTGTTATTTATTTTCAGTCTCCCTTAAGTAAAGTCTCAAGTATAACAGTAAAAGGAAATGTACATGTTGAGTCGGAAAAGATCATTGAAATGAGTAAAATTACAACTTCTAATGGGTTTTGGAATATCAATACAACAAAGACTAGTCAGTTGATTGAGGAGCATTTACAAATAAAACAAGCCACTGTGGAAAAAAAGTTTCCTAACCATATTGTCTTGCAGGTTGATGAGTATGACAGTATTGCTTATCTAGAAGAGAATGGTGTATATAAGCCGATTCTTGAAAATGGACAAGTTCTGAAGGACCGTACTGTGAAAGTACCGGCAGATGCACCGGTACTGATAAACTGGAATCAGGAGAAAGATGTTAATGAGATGATAAATGAGTTGAAAAAATTATCTCCCAGTATCTTAAACTCAATTTCAGAAATTCATCATGCTCCTAATAAAACAGATCCTTGGTTAGTTCATCTTTATATGAATGATGGTTATGAAGTAATGGCATCTGTTCGTACATTTTCAAAGAAAATGAATACTTACACTAAAATAGTAAGTCAGCTGGACGAGAACAGTAAAGGAATCATTCATCTGGAAGTAGGCTCTTATTTTGAATCTTATACACCAATAGAGTCAAAGGAAGAGGGGGATGAAGCTCAAGATGAAACTGAGGGGTAGTTATGTGATTTTTTCTCTCATTCTCTTAGTTGCAGGTTTTCTGTTTTCATATTCTTATCAGCTGACAAGGGAAAGTAATCGAAACCAAGAGATAACTACCGAACAATGGGATAAAGAATATGAAATTAGATCACAACTTATTTCAAAAGAAGAAATAAACCGAGATCTCCAAAAAGAACTTTTCAAAAAACAAGAAGAAGTGAAAGAAATTGAAGAATCTCTAAAGGATCAAAAACAGGTGTATTACAATCTTGTAGAAGATGTTGAAAAGTATCGCATGTATGTTGGTGATATAGCAGTTCAAGGTAAAGGGATACAAGTAACATTAGAAGATTCCTCTTACGTCCCTGAAGGAGAAAATGTAAACAATTATATCGTGCATGAGAGTCATTTGTTTAGTGTTATTAATGAACTTTATATCTCGGGAGCAGATGCTATCTCAATTAACGGTCAAAGGTTATCAAGTCATTCGTATATATATTGCAATGGACCAGTTGTGACAGTTGATGGAAATCAGTTCCCTGCACCTTTTGTGATATCAGCGATTGGGGACCCAAATGTTTTATTACCTGCATTGAATATTACTGGTGGAATTGTAGATCAGCTTTCCTATGATAATGTTGTGGTAACTTTAGAAAAACTAGAAAATATTAAGATGGAGCCACTTCTACAAGAAAAAAAGCTTCGTCATAGGAAAGTAATACGATGTTTCACTAACGGATTATTGTTTAGATAGGTGGTTGGTGTGAAACAAAAAAGTTGGATAAAGGGTCTTAGTTTTGCTTTGCTAACAATGATCTTTGGTTTAATGCTTGGAATTCAGTTTCAAACAATTAAAGAACCAGTGGAAAGAGATACGCGTGATATGTGGCAGCTTAGGGAAGATTTAAAAAAAGAGCAACAACTTCAAGCGGAGCTTCTTAATGAGATACGAAAATATGATGAAATTATTGAGTCTTATAAGAAGCAAGAAAATTCGAATCCAGAAACAGCCTTGAAAGAGACCTTGGCAGTTTTAAAGGAAGAAGTTGGTTTAACCGAGATTTCTGGAGAGGGCATAACGATTACAATTGATCGATTGTTTTCAGAAGAATTACTTGGAGTAGAAATACAAAATATTTCACCAGAGCTTTTAAAACGGTTAATTAATGAACTCAATTCTTATGGAGCAAAAGAGATCTCAATAGAAGGCAGAAGGGTTATTAATTCGACTGTCATAAGAGATATCAATGGTCAAACTAAGATGGATAATTTTAGCTTAAACAGTTTTCCTATAAAGATAAACGTCATTTCAGATAATGTGGAAAAGCTTTATAACAGAATGAATGCTTCGAATACTGATGAAGATTTTGCTATAGATAATCTTAAGTTAACGATATCAGACCCAATTGAACAGTTAACGATTCCTCCTTATGAAGATCCAATTCGAGTTCGGAATATGAAACCTGTAGAATCATCAGATAAAGGGGGAGGATAATATGTGGCTGCCAATTTTAGGACTGATTCTCGGTGTCTTTTTAGGTCTAGTATCGGAGTTGCGTATTCCCCCTGAGTATTCCAATTATTTATCAATTGCAATTTTAGCAGCACTTGATACACTGTTAGGAGGAATTCGTGCACATCTTCAGGATATCTATGATGAAATGGTGTTCGTTTCTGGATTTTTCTTTAACATCATTTTAGCTGCAAGTTTAGCTTTTCTAGGTGTCCATCTTGGTGTAGACTTGTATTTAGTTGCAATGTTTGCCTTTGGAGTAAGGCTATTTCAAAATATAGCAGTAATAAGAAGGATTCTTATTACGAAATGGTCTAATTCTAGGGAAAAAGTGAAAAAAATTGAATAATAAAAAGGAAAAATTAAGTATTTGACGAATAAACACTAGTAAAGCAGAAATCAAGCAAATATTTAAATAATATTTTTGTTACAAACCTGTAAAACTAGATTCATTGTCATGTTGTTCTGCAAAGAATAGAATAGAAAGTGATAGATGGGGAGGTGCCTTAGAATGAACAGCAATGAACTATTTGTAAGTCTTGACATCGGTACATCCAGTGTTAAAGTAATTATTGGTGAAATGACGAATGATGCTTTAAACATTATTGGTGTAGGTAATGTAAAATCAGAAGGATTAAGAAAAGGGTCTATAGTTGATATAGACGAAACAGTTCATTCTATAAAAAAAGCGGTTGAGCAGGCCGAGAGAATGGTTGGAATCTCCTTAACGAGAGTGGTAGTAGGTGTTACAGGAAATCATGTACAATTACAGGATTGCCACGGAGTTGTAGCTGTTTCGAGTGAGAATAGAGAAATATCAAATGAAGATGTAAGACGAGTTATTGAAGCTGCTCAAGTTATCTCAATTCCACCTGAACGAGAAATAATCGATGTTATTCCAAGACAATTTATTGTAGATGGACTAGATGAAATCAATGATCCAAGAGGAATGCTTGGGGTTCGTTTGGAAATGGAAGGTACCATTATTACTGGATCTAAAACGATCTTACATAATTTATTGCGTTGTGTAGAGCGTGCAGGCCTTGAAATAACTGATATCTGTTTACAACCTCTAGCTGCAGGATCTGTTGCATTATCAAAAGATGAGAAAAACCTGGGTGTTGCACTAGTTGAAATCGGTGGGGGATCCACTACAATTGCAGTGTTTGAACAAAATCACCTGATTGCATCGACTGTCTTGCCTGTCGGTGGTGAGCACATTACGAAAGATTTGTCTATAGGTCTTCGTACAACTACCGATGAAGCGGAACGTATAAAGCTAAAATATGGACATGCCTTTTATGATCATGCTTCAGAGGATGAAATTTTTGAAGCAGCAGTTATTGGATCAGATCAGAAAAGAACTTTTAACCAATTAGAAGTTGCGGACATTATCGAAGCTCGTTTAGAAGAGTTATATGAGCTTATCTTACATGAGCTAAGAAGATTAGGGATTGGAGAATTACCTGGCGGCTTTGTTCTAACCGGGGGTACAGTTAGAATGCCCGGAGTACTTGAATTAGGACAAGTTGTTCTTCAGAATAGTGTAAGAATTGCAAGTCCGGATTATATTGGTGTCAGAGAACCTCAATATATGACGGGTGTAGGCTTGATTCAATTTGCATATAAGAATGCGAAAATTCAAGGTAGAAAAATAGGTTCAAACGTTACTGTTGATGCTGTAGAAGTAGCAGCAACAAAGGAACCGCAACAGCAGCGTACAAAACCTCAGCAACAACAAGAAGATAAAAAGGTAAATAAAGTGAAGAAATTTTTTGGCTACTTCTTTGAATAGTTTACATCTATTAGAAGTCATTTGATGGATTAGGAGGATTTTGCATGTTGGAGTTTGATACGAATATTGACGGCTTGGCTACCATCAAAGTAATTGGAGTTGGTGGCGGTGGTAATAACGCTGTTAATCGAATGATAGAGCACGGTGTACAAGGTGTAGAATTTATTGCAGTTAACACGGATGCACAAGCATTAAACTTATCTAAAGCAGAAGTGAAGATGCAGATTGGATCGAAGCTTACAAGAGGACTAGGTGCTGGTGCTAACCCTGAAGTAGGGAAAAAAGCTGCTGAAGAAAGCAGAGAGCAAATTGAAGAAGCTTTAAGAGGAGCTGACATGGTATTCGTTACAGCTGGAATGGGCGGCGGAACTGGAACTGGAGCAGCACCTGTTATTGCACAAATTGCTAAAGATTTAGGTGCTCTTACAGTCGGTGTTGTTACTAGACCGTTTACATTTGAAGGACGTAAACGTCAAATGCAAGCAGCTGGCGGTATTTCTTCAATGAAAGAGTCAGTGGATACACTTATTGTGATTCCAAATGACCGTTTACTTGAAATTGTTGATAAAAATACACCTATGCTTGAAGCGTTTAGAGAAGCAGATAATGTTCTTCGTCAAGGGGTTCAAGGTATTTCTGACTTAATCGCTACCCCAGGTTTAATAAACCTTGACTTTGCAGATGTAAAAACGATTATGTCAAATAGAGGATCTGCTTTAATGGGAATTGGTGTAGCCACTGGAGAAAATCGTGCTGCAGAAGCTGCTAAGAAAGCTATTTCCAGTCCACTATTAGAAAAATCAATTGACGGTGCTCAGGGTGTTCTTATGAACATTACTGGTGGAATGAATTTAAGTTTATATGAGGTACAAGAGGCAGCTGATATTGTAGCTACTGCTTCTGATCAAGATGTAAACATGATTTTTGGTTCTGTTATTAATGAAAACCTAAAGGATGAAATAATTGTTACAGTTATTGCTACTGGTTTTACAGAACAAGAAATTAGTCCTTTAAAACAACCGAATACTCGTCAATTTAATAACGGTAATACGTTAACAAAAGTTCCACCAAAACGTGAGAGTTATCGAGAGGAACCGGTACAAGAAGCACCAACTCGTACTAATACACAACAACCTGAAGAAACGCTTGATATTCCGACCTTCTTACGTAACCGTAATAAACGTAGATAAACCAAAAAGAGTGCTAAATGAAAATTAGCACTCTTTTTTATTTTGAATTATAAAAGATGTACTAGAAACCTAGAACTAGTCAATTAAGTTTGATTTTCCTCATATTTTTTTTCAAGTATCTCTTTTTCTACTAATTGTTTTGCGAACCTAGACTATGACTCTTATAATTTAGTCGACAAAAATTCTAATAATCTTTCAAAAATTCTTACGTTCTATCGGCACTAAATGACAGACTTCCTATTTCTTAGGATTTATACTTAATGCAACAGGTCCAAAAGCTTTGAATTGTAATATAAGACAGAGTCAGAGTACAAAGGACTATTATTAAAACAGAAGGGAAAGGAGTAACAGATGTCTATTTATTTAGACGTTATTTGGCTCTTAAACTTTTCCTTTGATTTGTTTCTACTTGTTTTAACAGCCATTGCATTGAAAAGGAAAATAATGAAAATAAGAATTCTTCTTGCGGCACTATTAGGCTCAAGTATCGTGATTATGATGTTTAGCCCTTTAGCATTTATCTCTACACATCCTCTTGGAAAAATGAGTATCTCTATTTTAATGGTCTTGTTGGCATTTGGCTTTAAACGATTTCGCTATTTTTTTCATGGCCTTTTCACCTTTTATTTTGTCACTTTTCTAGTAGGTGGTGGAATGATCGGTGTTCATTATTTTTTACAGGCAGAAATCTCTTATTTAGACGGAATCTTAATGACTAATTCAACTGGCTTTGGACACCCAATCAGCTGGTTATTTGTACTTATTGGATTTCCAGTTTTATGGATGTTTGCAAGGAATAGTTTAGAAGGCTTTGAAGCAAAAAAAATTCATTACGAACAATTGGTGACTGTTAAGATAAAGGTAGATTCAACTCAAATGACCTTAAAGGAAATTTGGTTGATAGTGGAAATCAACTGTTTGATCCGATTACTCGTAGTCCTGTTATGATTTTAGATACTCAGAAAGTTAAGGACTATATTCCTGAACAACTCGTTCACCATGCGCTGCAAGATGATGTGATGAAGGCAATGACTGACGATCAACAAGAAGGTCACGAATGGGAGCATCGGGTTCGGATTATACCTTATCGTGTGGTAGGAAAAGAGAATCAGTTTTTATTAGGATTTAAGCCAGATGAAGTGTGGATAGAAACAAATAGTGAAAAAATCAAGGTACAAAAGACAATTGTTGGGTTAAATCGAACTGCTCTGTCTTCAGAGGATGAATATCAATGTATCGTTCATCCGAAAATGCTTCAAGGCCCATCAATCCAAAATGTTTCGTAAAATTACCTACTTCTATCTTACTCCGGTTCCATTTATTTATTACGCCAGGTATAAGATTTTTTATACTATCAGAACGTAAAAGGTTTAATGGTTGATAGTATAGAAAAATATGGCTCACGTCATTAGGATTTGGCAATAAGCCAATTTGTTAAAATAATGAATTTAAGGAAGAGATCAGGGGAGAAAAACGCAACTGTCATATTTTAGAAGGGGGAGGAAAATGAAAAAATTAAAGTTACAGCTAACATACTTATGGTATAAGTTATTAATTAAACTAGGGATTAAATCTGATGAGGTATACTACATTGGTGGAAGTGAAGCATTACCACCACCTCTTTCTAAAGATGAAGAAGAAGTTTTGCTACAAAAACTACCTTCAGGTGATCAAGCCGCTCGATCAATTTTAATTGAACGAAATTTACGATTGGTTGTTTATATTGCACGTAAATTTGAAAATACAGGAATTAATATAGAAGATTTAATCAGTATTGGTACGATTGGCTTGATTAAGGCAGTTAATACATTTAACCCGGAAAAGAAAATAAAATTAGCTACATATGCTTCAAGATGTATAGAAAATGAAATACTCATGTATTTACGAAGAAATAACAAATTACGCTCAGAGGTTTCTTTTGATGAACCCTTAAATATTGATTGGGATGGTAATGAGTTATTATTATCAGATGTTTTAGGTACAGAAGATGACATTATTACAAAGGATCTTGAAGCAAATGTAGACAGAAAATTACTTTTAAAGGCACTACATCAATTAAATGATCGAGAAAAACAAATTATGGAATTAAGATTTGGATTGCTTGGTGGTGAAGAAAAGACTCAAAAGGATGTGGCAGATATGTTAGGCATATCTCAATCCTATATCTCCAGGCTTGAGAAGCGTATTATTAAAAGGCTGCAAAAAGAATTTAATAAAATGGTCTAAAAAAAAATTTCTCGGTAAAAAGTCCTTTTATATCAATTATTTAGACGGTTTCTACTCCCTTTAACTTGAAAGCTTGTGCATATTTTTTCCTGTCCAGGAGATACTTAACACTGTACAGCAACTCCTGTTAGGAGGGAAAGATGTGACAAGAAATAAAGTTGAAATTTGTGGAGTAGATACCTCTAAACTTCCAGTTCTTAAGAATGAGAAAATGAGAGAGCTATTTAAGCGAATGCAAAACGGAGACATATCAGCAAGAGAAGAGCTGGTAAATGGCAACTTAAGATTGGTACTTAGTGTAATCCAGCGATTTAACAACCGAGGAGAATTTGTTGACGATTTGTTTCAAGTTGGCTGTATAGGATTAATGAAATCAATCGATAATTTTGACTTAGGCCAGAACGTCAAATTTTCAACATATGCTGTACCAATGATTATCGGAGAAATCCGAAGATACTTAAGAGATAATAACCCAATCCGTGTCTCCCGTTCTTTAAGAGACATCGCTTACAAAGCACTACAAGTAAGAGAACGTTTAATGAGTGAGACCTCCCGGGAGCCAACCGCAGAGGAAATATCAAAAGTACTTGATGTCCCACATGAGGAAATTGTATTTGCACTTGATGCTATTCAAGACCCGGTTTCACTTTTTGAGCCTATCTACAATGATGGGGGAGACCCAATTTTTGTCATGGATCAGTTAAGTGATGAAAAAAATCGCGATATTCAGTGGATTGAAGAATTAGCATTAAAAGAAGGTATGAGACGCCTTAACAGCCGAGAAAAGCTAATTCTACGCAAGAGATTTTTCCAAGGCAAAACTCAAATGGAAGTCGCAGAAGAAATAGGGATTTCTCAAGCACAAGTTTCTCGTCTAGAAAAAGCTGCAATTAAACAAATGAATAAAAATATCCAAAATTAAGGCTGCTCTTTTGAGTAGTCTTTTTATTTTGTACGTTGATACACAACTCATTCTGTAAAGTCCTTACCACTTCTTTTACTACACTTCAGAAATCTTAACCACCACTTCAACAACAAGCTGTAGAATACCTATTTTAAGTATGACATAAAAAAATCTGAACGAATTGAATAGTTTATGCTATAAGCTACATAGATATGTAATAGAGGATTTCTTATAAATGTATACAGTAATGATTTAATAGATAATGAATTTGAATAATGGGGGTAAAGTTAATGAATATATCCGAGTTCCAAACAAAAGATGTTGTTAATGTTTCAGATGGAAAAAAGATGGGTAACATTGGAGATTTTGATATTAATGTTACAACAGGGAAAATTCAAGCCATCATTATAAATGGTCAAGGAAGAATGCTTGGTTTTTTTGGAAAAGACGAGGAATTCGTCATTCCATGGCGAAATATAGTAAAAATAGGGGAAGATGTTATTTTAGTGAGAATGAATCGACAAATTGAGCTTCAAGATGAATAAATTGTCAATGAAAGCTAAACGTAACGGGTAATATGTGGTAAAATAAAGAGCGTTAGAACCAAATTAATGTCGAATATAAAAGGTTGAAACAATGATGACAGCAAACTCTTTTCAGTTAGAGGATAAAATGTATTTGTCAGTCAGTCCCTGGGATGGTTTAATAAAGGGTCTTTCAGTTGGGTTTACAACTAAAAACGGTGGTAATAGTGTTGAAGAATTTTCCTCTTTAAACCTAGGTCTTCACGTTAACGACCAAAACGAAATTGTTATAAAGAACAGAGATCAACTTGCAAAGGCTTTGGGATTTACATTAGATAACTGGGTTTTTGCAGAACAAGTTCATTCCAATGTTATAAAGAAAGTGACAAAAGAGAGCAAAGGAAAGGGTATAAGTGTATATACAGATGGATTAACTGCGTCTGACGGTATTTACACGTCTGAAAAGGGAATCATGCTATCTCTGTGTTTTGCAGATTGTGTGCCTTTATACTTTATTGCTCCCGAACATTCTTTAATTGGTCTTGCTCATGCTGGCTGGAAAGGGACAGTAAAGAATATTGCTGGTGAAATGATCATAAAGTGGAATAAAGACGAGGGAGTAAACCTAAAGGATATTAAAGTAGCTATTGGTCCCGCAATTAATGATTGTTGTTATATTGTTGACGAAAAAGTGATATCCTCAATAGATAAGAATATTTTAAAAGAATACCCATTGCCTTATAACACTGTATCAGAGGGGCAATACAAATTAAACCTTCCTCTACTTAATAAATACTATCTTTTGAGTGCAGGTATACCGGATGAAAATATTATAACATCCGATTTATGTACAAGTTGTGAAAGTGGACTGTTTTTTTCTCATCGTCGTGACAAAGGAAAAACAGGTAGGATGTTAAGCTTTATTGGAATAAATGAGGAGGCTCACCTGTAGAAATGAACGTGCAGGAAAATTACCGTAATATACGTAGTACAATTGAAAAAACATGTGAACGAATAGGTAGAAATGCAAATGAAGTACATGTAGTTGCTGTAACAAAGTATGTAAGTGTTCAACGTGCAAAGGAAGCCCTTGATGCTGGAGTTAAACATTTAGGAGAAAACAGAGATGAAGGTCTTATTGAAAAAATAGAAATTATAGGAGAAGGTCCTAATTGGCACTTTATCGGTTCATTGCAAACACGTAAGGTGAAGAATATTATCAATAAAGTTGATTATATTCATTCGTTAGATCGCCTTTCATTAGCAAAAGAAATTGATAAGCGTGCTCAACAACCTATTAAATGCTTTGTTCAAGTTAATGTTTCCGGCGAAGAAGCTAAGCATGGCTGTTCACCAGAAGATGTTGTAAAATTTATTCAAACATTATCAGAGTATCCTAACATTATGATTGTTGGATTAATGACAATGGCACCATTAACTGAGGACCATGATGTTATTCGAGGCTGTTTTAAACGATTAAAACAGCTTCAGCAAGATGTACAAGCATTACAACTCCTATCGGCACCTTGTATGGAACTATCAATGGGTATGTCTAATGATTATGAAATAGCGATTGAAGAAGGTGCTACTTTTATTAGAATTGGCACTTCTCTGGTCGGAAATGAAATTGGAGGTGTATAAGATGTCAATCAAAAATAGATTTAAAAGTTTTTTCGCATTAGAAGATGAAGAATATGAATATGATGAGAATGAGGGGTATGATGAAGAGTTTGAAACAACTCAACAGCAACAACAACCCTTGGCAACTAAACATCAATCTCAACCAGCAAAGCAAAATGTGGTGAGTTTGCAAAGTATTCAAAAATCCTCTAAAGTTGTTTTAAGTGAACCAAGAGTGTATGCTGAAGCTCAAGAAGTTGCAGATCATTTGAAGAATCGCCGTGCGGTGGTTGTTAATCTTCAAAGTATACAAAGAGATCAGGCGAAAAGAATTGTTGATTTTTTGAGTGGTACGGTATACGCAATTGGTGGAGATATTCAGCGAATTGGAATGAACATTTTTTTATGTACTCCTGATAATGTTGATGTTTCAGGCTCCATATCTGAATTAGTAACAGAAGATGATCATCAAAGGTGGTAGACAAACATGGGTATATTATTTAGTTTACTCTCTACATTAATTACTTTTTATTCGTACGCGCTAATTGTTTACATATTACTATCTTGGTTCCCAGGAGCAAGGGAATCAGGATTCGGGCAATTTTTAGCAAAAATTTGCGAACCATACCTAGAGCCCTTCCGGAAATTCATTCCACCACTTGGTATGATTGATATTTCGCCGATTGTTGCAATTTTAGCTCTACGATTTGCTCAATATGGAATTGCTTCGATCTTCAGAATGATTGGCTAAGGGACTATAAGTAGTCCCTCTTTTTCATTTAGGTAAAGAAATATATTGGAGTTGGGTTATGGATCATATATATCAACATTTTCGCAATGAAGAGAAACAATTTATTGATCAAGTTTTAGAGTGGAAGGATATTGTATTAAATCAATATAGTCCAAAGCTAACTGATTTTTTAGATCCACGCGAGCAAGAAATTGTAGCATCAGTAATAGGTGAAAATCTGGATATAAAGGTGATGTTTTCTGGTGGTGTTCAGGATACTGAAAGAAAAAGAGCTTTTATTTATCCGGATTATTATCAGCCACATGAAGAGGATTTTCAGTTAACACTTTTTGAAATTCATTATGCAAGTAAATTTGTTTCTTTACAGCATAGACAAGTATTAGGTTCTTTAATGAGTTTAGGTCTAAAGAGATCTAAATTTGGGGATATACGATTTTACGAAGAAGTTGTTCAATTTGTGTGTGCAAGTGAAATTGCCGATTATTTGCGTGCTAATTTTTATGAGATTGGCCGAGCAAAAGTTACTCTCAAAGAAATGAGTGTAGAAAAACTTATACCTCATGTTGAAGATGTACAGGAAATAGTAACAACGGTATCTTCTCTTAGACTAGATGTGGTTTGTTCAGCTATTTATACTATTTCACGACAAAAGATTCAACCGTTAATTACAAATGGACTCGTAAAAGTGAATTGGAAAACAGTAGACTCGGTCTCTTTTGAATGCCGAGAAGGGGATACTCTCTCAGTCAGAGGTTTTGGAAGGAGTAAACTCGTTTCAATGGAAGGGAAAACAAAAAAAGACCGATTCAGAGTTATCATTCATAAACAAAAATAAATGACCCGAAATAGTTTTAGAAAATAGTGAAACATAAAATTATTTTAAGAAAAAACAGGAATTTCAACAAACCTGTCGAAATATGATTTATAATGTTGACAAGGATTAACTATTTCACTACATATTGGAGGTGGCACCCGTGCCTTTAACACCGTTAGATATCCATAATAAGGAATTTAATAAAGGGTTTCGTGGATATGATGAAGATGAAGTTAACGAGTTTTTAGATCAGGTTATCAAAGATTATGAAATGATTATCAGAGAAAAGAAAGAGCTTGAATCTCGTGTTACAGAACTAACAGAGAAACTCGGTCACTTTACTAATATTGAAGACACATTGAATAAATCAATCATTATAGCACAAGAAGCAGCAGAAGAAGTGAAGCGGAATGCTCAGAAAGAATCAAAGCTGATTATTAAAGAGGCGGAAAAAAACGCAGACCGAATTATTAATGAATCTTTAGCTAAATCAAGAAAAATTGCTATGGAAATTGAAGAGCTAAAAAAACAGTCAAAAGTATTCAGAACCCGTTTCCAAATGCTTATAGAGGCACAGCTCGACCTGCTTAAAAATGATGATTGGGATCATTTATTAGAATACGAGGTTGAGCCTATTTTTGGAGAAACAGAAGAATCCAAAAGTTAAACTTGACTTTTTTAATTTCAATCGCATATAATACGAAAACATAGATATGTTTTTTGCTCTAATAATACAAATACTAAATATAACTGTGATAGGGACAGTAGTCTTTTATTTTCTTTATATTAGCGAATCGAGGATGGTGTAAGCTCGACATAAAGATAAAAGATGAACATCACCCTTGAGTTCCAGGCTGAACATGTTACCATTAGTAAGCTGTGGCGTATATATTCACGTTACGAATACTAGAGTGGATTAAAGTAGTGTATTTAATCTAGTAGGGTGGTACCGCGAGAAAACCTTCTCGTCCCTTTTGGGATGAGAAGGTTTTTTGTGTTGTATTAGATAGAATTTTTAAAACATTTACTTATTTTGATCAACAATTCAATGAAAAAAGAGCTATTAAAATAACTGGAGGAATTAGTGATGGAATACAAAGATACCCTTCTGATGCCGAAAACTGAGTTTCCAATGCGTGGAAACCTACCTAACAGAGAGCCGTTAATGCAAGAAAAATGGGATAAGATGAATATCTACGAAATGGTACAAGAACGAACAAAAGATCGTCCACTTTTTGTTTTACATGATGGACCTCCATATGCAAATGGAGACATTCATATGGGGCATGCATTAAATAAAATCTTAAAGGATTTTATTGTGCGTTTTAAATCTATGAGTGGCTATTGTGCACCTTATGTTCCGGGCTGGGATACACATGGTTTACCAATTGAAACAGCTCTTACAAAAAATAAGAAAGTAAAAAGAAAAGAGATGTCTGTTGCTGAGTTTCGTAAGCTTTGTGAGGATTACGCTTGGGAACAAATTAATGGTCAACGTGAGCAGTTTAAACGCTTAGGGGTTCGTGGGGATTGGGAAAACCCATATGTAACTTTGAAGCCTGAATATGAAGCACAACAAATTAAAGTTTTTGGTGAGATGGCGAAAAAAGGCTATATTTATAAAGGGTTAAAACCTGTATATTGGTCACCATCAAGTGAATCAGCACTCGCTGAAGCAGAAATTGAATATCAAGATAAACGCTCTCCATCGATTTATGTTGCCTTCCCTGTAAAAGATGGAAAAGGCGTTTTATCTCATGATGAGAAAATTATCATTTGGACAACAACTCCTTGGACAATGCCAGCAAATTTAGGAATTTCAGTACATCCAGAGTTAGAATATAGTGTTGTAGCTGCTAATGGTGAAAAGTATGTTGTTGCGTCTGAACTAGTTGAATCTGTTGCATCAACTATTGGTTGGGAAAGTTATGAAGTTGACCGCACATTAAAAGGTATTGAACTAGACCGTGTAACGGCAAAACACCCAATTTATGACCGTGAATCACTTGTTATGCTAGGTGAGCATGTTACAAGTGATGGAGGAACAGGTTGTGTTCACACTGCTCCAGGTCATGGAGAAGATGACTTTATTGTAGGACAGCAATATGGACTAGATGTATTATGTCCAGTTGATGAAAAAGGATATATGACAAAAGAAGCACCAGGGTTTGAAGGTACTTTTCTATGATGAAGCAAATAAGCCAATCACTGAAAAACTTCAAGAAGTGGGCGCATTATTGAAGCTTCAATTTATTACACACTCTTATCCGCATGATTGGAGAACGAAAAAGCCAACAATATTCCGTGCTACTGCTCAATGGTTTGCGTCAATCAAAGATTTCCGTGAAGATCTTTTAAAAGCTGTTAATGATACAAAATGGGTCCCGGCTTGGGGGAAACTCGTCTTTACAACATGGTTCGTGATCGTGGAGATTGGTGTATTTCCCGACAACGTGCATGGGGTGTACCGATTCCTGTGTTTTACGCTGAAAATGGTGAGCCGATCATTACGGATGAAACAATTGAGCATGTTTCAAACTTATTCCGTGATTATGGGTCTAATATTTGGTTCGAACGCGAAGCAAAAGACCTTTTACCAGATGGCTTTTCACATGAAGGAAGCCCTAACGGTAAGTTTACAAAAGAAAATGACATTATGGATGTTTGGTTTGATTCAGGATCTTCCCACCAAGCGGTACTTTTAGAAAGAGAAGATCTCCAAAGACCTGCAGACTTGTATTTAGAAGGATCTGACCAGTATCGTGGTTGGTTTAACTCTTCTTTATCAACGGCAGTTGCTGTGACTGGCAAAGCTCCGTATAAAGGTGTTCTAAGTCATGGTTTTGCTCTTGATGGTGAAGGGCGTAAAATGAGTAAATCTTTAGGGAATACTGTTGTACCTGCTAAAGTTATGAACCAATTAGGTGGAGATATTCTTCGTCTATGGGTTGCTTCAGTTGATTATCAAGCAGATGTTCGTGTTTCTGACGCAATTTTAAAACAAGTTGCTGAGGTTTACCGTAAAATTCGTAATACATTCCGTTTCTTACTAGGTAACTTAAGTGATTTTAACCCAGCAACTGATTCGGTTAGCTTAGAGAACCTTAGAGATGTAGATCGATATATGCTTGTAAAACTAAATAAGCTAACAAAACGAGTAAAGGAAGCTTATGAACAATATGAATTTGCTGCGATTTATCATGCTGTTCATAATTTCTGTACGATTGAACTAAGCTCATTCTATTTAGATTTTGCAAAAGATGTACTTTATATTGAATCATCGGAAAATCAAGAACGTCGTGCAATTCAAACAGTACTTCACGAAACATTATTATCACTTGTTAAATTAGTAACACCAATTCTTCCTCACACAGCTGATGAAGTTTGGGAGCACATTGATTCTGTTACAGAAGAGAGTGTGCAGCTTGTTGACATGCCGGAAGTAAAAGAATATGAACAAGCAGATGAACTTGAGAAAAAATGGGATGCATTTATGACATTACGTGATGATGTTTTAAAAGCATTAGAAGTAGCTCGTAATGAGAAAGTAATCGGAAAATCGTTAACAGCAAGTATTGCTCTTTATCCAAATGCGGAATCAAAAGCATTACTTGATTCAGTTGATGAAGACTTAAAGCAATTATTTATTGTTTCAGGCTTTACTATTGCTGAAGATTTTGACAATGCTCCTGAAAATGCTCAGGTCTTTGATACAGTAAAAATTGTCATAACACCAGCAGAAGGTGAAACATGTGATCGTTGTTGGATCGTTACACCAGAAGTTGGTCAGGTTGAGGAACATCCAACACTATGTCAACGATGTGCTTCAATTGTGAAGGATCATTATTAAGATTTAATAAGGGCCTATTTCTTTAATGTGTTAATTGCCTATTAAAGAATAGGCTCTTTTTCTTTTGTACATAACTATGTCAAATCCTAAAAAGTATAGTCTACAGACTATATCTGGCAGTATAAAGCCCAATTTCACAGAAAAAGGTTTTAAAGAGTAAATTCATGGGTAAAAAATACTCATTCAGACAAATGGAAAGAAAGTTAACAAAGTTAGCAGCCATTACAATCACAGGAAAATTCTTATCAGGGTGAGCAATGAATTTTTCGGGCAAAACTAATGTTAACATCATGAGAAGGATAAGGAGTTGTCCATCTTGAATAAATTTTCTGGTATTCGTTACGAATTACAATTGATGAGAGAAGAACTGCGAGCTAGATTATTTGATCACAGTTTGTTTGATATGACTTTAGATGAAGATTATCATAAAAGTCATACATTAATGCATCATATTAAAGAGGAACTTCAAGATGTAGAACGTGCCTTAATGAAAATTGATAAAGGACTTTACGGGTATTGTGAAGAAACCGGTGAAGAAATTCCTTTTGAAAAGTTAAGGATACTCCCAACAGCTAGAACAAAATACGATTTCTTTTTCCAGGAATTATTTGAACGAAAATCTCTCCCGCAACACGACTATACTCATGAAGAAACTTATATCACAGGCAGTGATTTCTGATCATCATTGACTATTGTTACGGCCCAAATTATTTTATAATTTGGGCCGTTATAATGAATAAATTGTTTTATCCAAGCTATACTTTTCCTAATAACTTACGCTTTCGTTCTGAGTATGGTACAATTTCTTAGGATAAACCCGAAAATAGAAATTAGAAAGTTGGGGGAAGAACGTGTATTATTACATAATTGCTGCTGTCATTATTTTAATTGACCAAGTCACGAAATGGTTAATCGTAAGAAACATGCAAATTGGTGAGAATATTACTGTTATTGAAAATTTCTTCTACATAACATCCCATCGGAATCGTGGAGCAGCCTGGGGCATTTTGGAAGGACAAATGTGGTTTTTCTATATTATAACGGCTGTTGTTATTGTCGGGTTAATTTATTATATTCAAAAACATACAAAGGAAAATAAGGTAATGGGTGTAGCACTTGGCTTTATGCTAGGTGGTGCAATTGGTAATTTCATTGACCGTTTATTTCGGAAGGAAGTTGTCGATTTTATTAATACATACATTTTTTCTTATGACTTCCCAATTTTCAATATAGCAGATTCTGCTCTTTGTATTGGGGTAGCTTTATTATTTATTCATATGTTGTTTTTTGAAGGGAAACAAGAGAAGGAGCAAGCATAAATGGACATCGTTGAATTACAAGTTAGTGAAGAACATAAAAATGAACGGATTGATAAGTTTTTGTCTACTTCAAACGAAGAATGGTCAAGAACACAAGTTCAAATTTGGATAAAAGATGGTTTGGTGAAGGTAAATGATAAGGCCATTAAGACGAATTACAAATGTCAAGTAAATGATAAAGTGGTTATAGAAATTCCAGAACCAGAACCTCTTGATGTTGTAGCCGAAGTAATGGATCTTGATATATATTATGAGGATCAAGATGTGTTAGTTGTTAATAAACCAAAAGGAATGGTTGTTCATCCAGCACCTGGTCATATGAATGGTACACTTGTTAACGGTTTAATGGCACATTGCAAGGATCTTTCAGGGATCAATGGCGTTTTAAGGCCTGGAATTGTCCATCGAATCGACAAAGACACTTCCGGATTATTAATGGTTGCTAAGAATGATATGGCCCATGAATCTCTAGTTCAGCAGCTTGTAGACAAAACAGTAACAAGACGTTATAAAGCAATTGTACATGGCAGCATTCAACATGATCACGGAACAATCAATGCACCAATTGGACGTGACAAAACAGATCGTCAGAGTATGACGGTAACAAATGTAAGCAGCAAAGAAGCTGTCACACATTTTCATGTGTTAGAGAGATTTGATAACTTTACGTTTATCGAATGTCAGCTTGAAACTGGAAGAACCCATCAAATTCGTGTTCATATGAAGTATATAGGCTTTCCGTTAGTTGGTGATCCGAAATACGGGCCGAAAAAAACACTCGACATTAATGGACAAGCACTTCATGCAGGTATCCTAGGGTTTGAACACCCTCGGACTAAAGAATATCTTGAGTTTGAAGCTCCGTTACCTAATGAATTTGAAGAAGTATTAAATAGTATTAAAAATAATCATTGACACATTTCTACATGTTTGTCATAATGTAATTAACTTAATAAGAACCTTTAACACAGTCCCGTGAGGCTGAGAAGGAAAACGGATAAAGACCATAGTCTATATTGGCTTAGTCTAGCTATGTCTTCGTTAACCCTCTCACAAAATCGGTGAGAGGTTTTTTCGTTTTTCAAGGTTATATTTTGAATTTCTACATGTGGAGAAACGAAAGGAGATTATAAAATGTCTCAAAAAGCAGTTTTATTAGATGAACAAGCAATTCGTCGTGCTTTAACAAGAATTGCTCATGAAATTATTGAGAGAAACAAGGGAATTGAAGACAGCATTTTAGTTGGCATTAAAACAAGAGGGATTTATCTCGCCAATCGACTTGCCGAACGAATTGAACAAATAGAAGGTAAAAAAATCGCAATCGGTGAACTGGATATAACACTATATCGTGATGATCTTACGAAGAAAACAGAAGACCTAGAACCGCTTGTAAAAGGTTCTGATATCCCAGTAGATGTAACAAATCAAAAAGTAATTTTGGTTGACGATGTACTATATACTGGTAGAACTGTTAGAGCTGCGATGGATGCACTTGTTGATATTGGAAGACCTGCAAATATACAACTAGCTGTATTAGTTGACAGAGGACACCGTGAACTTCCGATAAGAGCAGATTATGTTGGGAAAAACATTCCAACCTCGAGCTCAGAAAAAATTGTCGTTGAATTAAATGAAGCTGATAAAAAAGACCAAGTAACTATTCACGAAAATTAAATAAAACCCTTTTAAGAACAGTCCAGAGAGGCTGCAAAGGGGCGCACATTGGAAGGTGGTCATTATAATAATGATTGCTCGCCTCTTTGTACCTCTTTGCCTTAGGATTAAGCAAAGAGGTTTTTTTATGGCATAAAAAGCGTTACATGAGTGAATGGTCGGAAAAACAATTTAAAGATTACCGCTATTATAATAAAATTACGATTCTTTCACACATTATAACTAACAAGAATGATGCATATTGGAGGACCTAACATGAAAGAAGATCAAATTGTCTTAGATGTAAAAGATACACCAAAACCAATGACCTGGCTTGCGCTTAGCTTTCAACATTTGTTTGCCATGTTTGGCGCAACAATTCTAGTACCATTTTTAGTGGAGCTAGATCCAGCTGTAGCACTTATCTCAAGTGGATTAGGAACGATTGCATTCTTACTCATTACAAAAGGTCAAGTACCAGCGTATTTAGGATCGTCCTTCGCATTCATTACGCCAATTATTGTGGCAAAATCAACAGCAGGTGTAGGAGCTGCGATGGTAGGGAGCTTTTTAGCTGGTCTTGTATACGGAATTATTGCTTTACTTATTAAAGGGACGGGTCATAAATGGATAATGAAAATACTTCCGCCAGTAGTTGTAGGACCTGTCATTATCGTTATTGGATTGGGATTAGCAGCAACTGCGGTAGGTATGGCGACAAATAACCCTGCTGGCGATTATAGCTTAAAACATTTCTCAGTTGCGTTGGTAACATTGTTAATCACAATTTTATGTTCAATCTTTCTAAAAGGATTTTTCAACTTAATACCAGTACTTATTGGAATTGCAGGCGGCTATTTCTACTCACTAGCGATTGGAATTATTGATTTCTCAAACGTTATAGCAGCAAATTGGATTCAAGTACCAAACTTTGTTATTCCTTTTGTAAACTACACTCCAGCAATTACACTTGATATTGTATTACTTATGGTACCTGTTGTTGTCGTGACAATCTCAGAGCATATTGGACACCAACTAGTTTTAGGGAAAGTTGTTGGAAGAGATTATATTGAAAAACCAGGCTTACATCGTTCGATTTTAGGAGATGGTGTAGCTACAATGATTGCTGCTTTAATCGGTGGACCACCGAATACAACATATGGTGAAAACATTGGCGTTCTGGCAATTACAAGAGTTTATAGTGTGTTTGTTATCGCAGGAGCCGCAGTACTAGCCATTTTGTTTGGGTTTATTGGAAAGATATCAGCATTTATCAGTTCAATCCCGACACCTGTTATGGGTGGAGTATCCATTCTTCTATTTGGTATCATCGCATCATCTGGATTACGTATGATGATTGACAGCAAACTTGATCTTGGAAATAAACGAAATTTAATTATAGTGTCTGTTATATTAGTAATTGGAATTGGAGAAGCAACGCTTAAGATTGGGAATTTCGACCTTCATGGGATGGCATTAGCAGCAATAATTGGTATTGTATTAAATTTAGTTCTACCTTATGATAAGGACGAATCAATTAATAATGAAACGGCATAAGAAAATGGCTTAGATCTTTTAAAGAAAAGTCCAGAGAGGCTTAAAAGGGTGTAAGGCAAACAAAGGTATCTCTATACCTTCATTTGCTCTACCTTCAAACACCCTGATTTAGTAAATCAGGGTGTTTTTCTATAAAAAGAGACTTATTAAAACAAGATTATAGGAGTGGTTGGGCATGTCAAATCTATTAACTATGAACCAGCTTACAAATGAAGAAATTCACGCCATCTTAGAGGATGCAGAGCAGTATAAATCAGGGCAAGGCTGGAAGGCTCTAGATACAGTGTTTGTCTCAAATTTGTTTTTTGAGCCAAGTACAAGAACAAGATTCAGCTTTGAAGTAGCTGAAAAGAAGTTAGGCTTCAAGTCTTAAATTTTACAGCAGAACATTCTAGTGTACAAAAAGGTGAAACTTTATATGATACGGTTAAAACTCTTGAGTCAATTGGGGCAAATGCAGTAGTCATTAGGCATCAACAAGATCACTTTTTCGATGATTTGGTCGGAAAGGTATCGATACCAGTCATTAATGCAGGAGATGGTTGTGGTCATCACCCTACCCAATCATTACTTGATTTACTAACAATTAAACAAGAGTTTGGACAGTTTAAAGATTTGACAATCTCAATACATGGTGATATTCGACACAGTCGTGTTGCAAGGTCAAATGCGGAAGTATTAACAAGGCTTGGAGCAAGGGTGTTATTTTCTGGACCTGCTAAATGGCAGGATCCATTAAACACATATGGAGAATATGTCGAAGTTGACGAAGCAATCCAACAGTCAGATGTTGTGATGCTTCTTCGAATACAGCATGAACGACATGAAGAAAAAGCATCAGCACAAGATTATTTACAGCAATACGGTTTAACAAAAGAAAGAGAAAAACAAATGAAACAACATGCCATTATCATGCATCCAGCTCCAGTAAATCGTGGTGTTGAAATTGATGGTGAATTAATAGAATGCGAACGTTCTAGAATATTTAAACAAATGGAAAATGGTGTTTTTGCTAGAATGGCTGTTTTAAAGAGAGCTTTACAACAAATTGAGCAAAATCAGGAGGTAATGAAACATGCTATTTATTCTTAAAAATGGATTAATTTTAGATGAGCTTGGTGAGTTGAAAAAGTCTGATGTGAAGGTGGAAGACGGAAAGATACTTGAGATTGGAGAAAATCTTTCTACAGACGGATGTGAAATCATCTCAGTTGATGGAAAGGTGGTTTCAGCAGGTTTTATTGACCTTCACGTCCACTTAAGAGAGCCAGGTGGCGAGCACAAAGAAACAATCGAAACAGGTACACAGAGTGCAGCAAAAGGCGGATTTACAACAATAGCTCCAATGCCAAATACACGACCAGTTCCTGACACAAAAGAGCAAATGGAATGGTTGCAAAATCGAATTAAAGAAACAGCTGTTGTGAAAGTTCTTCCATATGCTTCGATTACAACAAGACAGTTAGGTGAAGAATTAACAGACTTCCAAGGATTAAAAAACGCAGGTGCATTTGCCTTCACTGATGACGGTGTTGGTGTACAATCTGCTGGCAAAATGTTAGATGCAATGAAACAGGCAGCTTCGATCGGTGCAACAATTGTGGCACACTGCGAAGAAAATACATTAATTAACAAAGGTTCAGTACATGAAGGTGAATTTTCTAAAAAACATGGTATTAATGGGATTCCTTCTGTATGTGAGTCTGTACATATCGCGAGGGATATCCTTCTAGCGGAAGCTGCGGCTGCCACTATCATGTGTGTCATATCAGTACAAAAGAGTCTGTACGTGTAGTAAGAGATGCAAAACGTGCTGGAATAAACGTAACAGCTGAAGTAACACCACATCACTTATTATTATGTGAAGAAGATATTCCTGGCCTTGATTCGAATTTTAAAATGAACCCTCCTTTAAGAGGAAAAGCAGATCAAGAAGCTTTAATAGAAGGATTATTAGATGGAACAATTGACTTTATTGCAACAGACCATGCACCACATGCAGCAGAAGAAAAAGCAGAAGGCATGCAGTTAGCACCATTTGGAATTGTGGGATTAGAAACAGCATTTCCACTACTTTATACACATTTCGTACTAACGAAGAAATTTACACTAAAGCAACTTGTAGACTTCTTAACAATTCAACCTGCAAAAGCATTTGGATTATCTGGAGGAGTGCTTGAAGTTGGAGCTGCTGCTGATATTACAGTGGTAGATTTAGAAACAGAATTATCAATTAACCCTAGTGAATTTTTATCAAAAGGCAAAAATACACCATTCACAGGCTGGACTTGCAAAGGTTGGCCAACAGCAACAATCGTAGATGGAAACATTGTATGGGAAAAGGGAGGCATCACAGTATGAAAAGACAACTAATCTTAGAAGATGGAACAGTATTTTTGGGTGAAGCATTTGGAAGTGATAAGGAGAATTTTGGAGAAGTAGTATTTAACACAGGAATGACAGGATACCAAGAAATCCTTTCAGATCCATCATATTGTGGACAGATCGTCACTTTAACGTATCCTTTAATCGGAAACTATGGTATTAACAGAGATGATTTCGAAACGATTACGCCATTTATAAACGGATTTGTTGTAAAGGAATTCTGTGACTATCCTTCTAACTGGAGAAGTGAATATACAATTGATGAGTATTTTAAAATGAAAAACATCCCTGGAATCTCAGGCATTGATACTCGTAAGCTTACAAGAATTATTCGTATGCACGGTACATTAAAAGGAGCAATTTGCTCAGCAGATGCAAACCCAGAAGAAGTCATTAGTAAGCTAAAAGGAACACAACTTCCTACAGATCAAGTACAAGTTGTTTCAACAAAAACAGCCTATCCAAGCCTCAGGCAGAGGACATCGTGTAGTGTTAGTTGATTTTGGAATGAAGCATGGTATTTTAAGAGAATTAAATAAACGTAACTGTGACATTGTTGTTGTACCTCATAATGTAACAGCTGAGGAAGTATTACAACTTAAACCAGATGGTATTATGCTATCAAATGGTCCTGGAGATCCAAAAGATGTACCAGAAGCAATTGAAATGATTAAAGGAATTCTTGGTAAAGTTCCATTATTCGGAATTTGTTTAGGTCACCAATTATTTGCCTTAGCTTGTGGTGCAGATTCAGAAAAAATGAAATTCGGTCACCGTGGGTCTAACCACCCGGTAAAAGAATTAAGCACAGGTAAAGTTGATATTACTTCACAAAACCATGGATATACAGTTAGAGAAGATTCAATTAAGGATACAGATTTAGAAGTAACACATGTTGCATTAAATGATGGAACAGTAGAAGGTCTTAAACATAAACAAGCACCTGCATTCACAGTTCAATACCACCCAGAGGCTTCACCAGGCCCTGAAGACGCAAACGGATTATTTGATCAGTTTTTAAACTTGATGATTGAAGCTAATAAGAAAGAAGGGGTTCTATAATGCCAAAACGTACAGACATCAATAAAATTCTTGTTATCGGTTCAGGTCCAATCGTCATTGGTCAAGCAGCAGAATTTGACTATGCTGGAACACAAGCATGTATCGCTTTAAAAGAAGAAGGATATGAAGTTGTACTTGTTAACTCAAATCCAGCAACAATTATGACTGATACAGAAATTGCAGATAAAGTATATATTGAGCCTCTTACGGTTGAATTTTTAAGCAACATTATTCGTAAAGAACGTCCAGATGCCCTTGTTCCAACTTTAGGAGGACAAACGGGTCTTAACATGGCCGTTCAATTGGCAGAGTCAGGTGTACTTGATGAATGTGGAGTGGAAATTTTAGGTACTAAGCTTTCCGCAATCCAACAAGCAGAAGATCGTGATTTATTCAGAAGATTAATGAATGAATTAAATGAGCCTGTACCTGAAAGTGAAATTATCCATAACTTAGATGAAGCTTTTGCGTTTGTTAATCAAATCGGATATCCAGTTATCGTAAGACCTGCCTATACATTAGGTGGAACTGGTGGAGGTATTTGTGAAAATGAAGAAGATCTTATCGAAATTGTTACAAGTGGATTAAAAAACGCCCTGTAACACAATGTCTTCTTGAAAAAAGTATTGCTGGATTTAAAGAAATTGAATATGAGGTAATGCGTGACTCAAATGACCATGCCATTGTTGTTTGTAACATGGAAAACTTTGATCCAGTAGGTGTTCATACAGGTGACTCAATCGTTTTTGCACCAAGTCAAACGTTAAGTGACCGTGAATATCAAATGCTGCGAAACGTATCATTAAAGATTATCCGTGCATTGAAAATTGAAGGTGGCTGTAATGTTCAGCTAGCACTTGATCCAGACAGCTTTAAATACTACATTATTGAGGTTAACCCACGTGTAAGTAGGTCATCTGCGTTAGCTTCTAAAGCAACTGGATATCCAATCGCTAAATTAGCAGCGAAAATTGCTGTTGGTTTAACACTAGATGAAATGAAAAACCCTGTTACAGGGAGAACATATGCATGCTTTGAGCCAGCATTAGATTATATCGTATCAAAGATCCCACGCTGGCCTTTTGATAAGTTTGAGTCTGCAAACCGCCGTTTAGGAACTCAAATGAAAGCAACTGGTGAGGTTATGGCGATCGGTCGTACACTTGAGGAATCACTCTTAAAAGCAGTTCGTTCACTCGAGTCTGATGTAGATTATCTTCGTTTAAAAGATGCTGAACAATTCACAGACGAACTAATTGAAAAGCGTATCCGTAAAGCTGGTGATGAGCGCCTATTTTATATCGCTGAAGCTCTTAGAAGAGGTGTTACGAAAGAAACCATTCATGAGTGGAGCCAAATTGACTTATTTTTCTTAATGAAGATTGAAAAAATTATTGCATTTGAAAAAAATCTTCAAGAAAACCCTTATGAATTAACAACATTACAAACAGCTAAAGAAATGGGCTTTGCAGATTCTGAGATTGCTAAGCTTTGGAATACAAATGATCGTGAAGTTTATGAATTAAGAAAACAAGCAAATATTATCCCAGTTTATAAAATGGTTGATACATGTGCAGCGGAATTTGAATCTGCAACACCATACTTCTATGGATCATATGAAGACGAAAACGAATCAATTGTAACTGAGCGTGAAAGTGTTGTTGTTTTAGGCTCAGGTCCAATCCGAATTGGTCAAGGTGTTGAGTTCGATTATGCAACGGTTCACTCTGTATGGGCAATTAAAGAAGCAGGGTATGAAGCGATCATTGTAAATAACAATCCTGAAACTGTTTCAACAGATTTCAGTATTTCTGACAAGCTTTATTTTGAACCATTAACAATTGAAGATGTTATGCATATCATCGATTTAGAAAAACCAAAGGGTGTTGTTGTTCAATTCGGTGGTCAAACAGCTATTAATCTAGCGGATGAGTTACAAGCTCGAGGTGTAAAAATACTTGGAACATCTTTGGAAGATTTAGATCGTGCGGAAGATCGTGATAAATTTGAACATACTTTAGCTACTCTTGGAATTCCTCAACCACATGGAAAAACAGCTACTTCTGTAGACCAGGCTGTGAAAATTGCAGAAAACATTGGTTATCCAGTATTAGTAAGACCATCTTATGTACTAGGTGGACGTGCAATGGAAATTGTTTACCAAGAGGCTGAGCTTTTACACTATATGAATAATGCGGTAAAAATAAATCCGCAACATCCTGTATTGATTGATAAATATCTAACAGGTAAAGAAATTGAAGTTGATGCAATTTCTGATGGAGAAACAGTTCTTATACCTGGAATTATGGAGCATATTGAACGTGCAGGTGTTCACTCAGGAGATTCAATTGCTGTATACCCGCCGCAATCTTTATCTGAAGAAATTAAAAATAGTATTATTGACTACACAATTAAACTTGCTAAAGGGTTAAATATTATTGGATTGCTAAATATCCAATTCGTATTATCAAAAGGAGCGATTTACGTACTAGAAGTAAATCCTCGCTCAAGCCGTACGGTACCATTTTTAAGCAAAATTACCGGAGTACCGATGGCTAATTTAGCAACAAAAGTAATACTTGGTGCAAAACTTGAGGAACTTGGCTATGAAACAGGATTACATCCAGAAAGTGAAGGTGTGTATGTAAAAGCTCCTGTCTTCTCATTCGCTAAGTTACGCCGAGTGGACATCACATTAGGACCTGAGATGAAATCAACAGGAGAAGTAATGGGTAAAGACATTACTCTTGAGAAAGCTCTTTATAAAGCACTTGTTGCATCTGGAATTCAGATTAAAAACCATGGATCAGTTTTATTAACAGTAGCGGATAAAGATAAAGAAGAAGGTTTAGAGATTGCTAGAAGATTCCACCAAATTGGATATCAAATTCTTGCGACAAGTGGAACCGCAGATTATTTAAGAACCTACAATATTCCGGCGAAAGTTGTTAATAAAATTGGTGCGTCTGAACCGAATTTATTAGATGTTATTCGTAAAGGTGAAGCACAGTTTGTGATCAATACGTTAACAAAAGGAAAACAGCCAGCGAGAGACGGATTTAAAATTCGCCGTGAATCAGTAGAAAATGGAATTCCTTGTTTAACTTCATTAGATACAGCAGTTGCGATTTTACGTGTACTAGAGTCGATGACATTCTCTACAGATACGATGCCAAAGATCAACAAGCAGCTAGAGGTGAGCTTAACGTGATAAAAAAAGAACTAATGGTCGTGACAAAACACGAAAAAATTGCAGAACATATTTTTCAGCTAACACTACAAGGTGAACTTGTTTTAGAGATGGGTAACCCAGGTCAGTTTGTTCATTTAAAGGTGTCTGAGGGTAGCACACCTCTATTAAGAAGACCGATTAGCATTTCTGAAATTAATAAAGATAAAAAGCAATTCACAATGATATATAGAGCAGAAGGGGCTGGTACTCAGCTCCTTTCTAAAAAGGTCGTTGAAAACGTAGTGGATGTTTTAGGACCATTAGGGAATGGATTTCCAATTGATTCAGTTGAAAGTGGACAGATAGCTTTGTTAGTTGGTGGAGGAATAGGTGTTCCTCCTTTACTTGAACTATCAAGGCAATTAGTTGCAAAGGGTGTAAAGGTGCAACATGTATTAGGGTTTCAAACAAATAATGCTGTCTTTTTAGAAGAAGAGTTTGCTAAACTTGGAACAACAATTATAACAACGGATGATGGATCTTATGGATATAAAGGATTTGTTACAGATGCCATTAAAGATCACAACCTGCAGTTTGATACAATGTTTACTTGTGGTCCAACACCAATGTTAAGAGCACTAGAAAAGCTTCATGGACAGAAACCTTTGTTTCTATCATTAGAAGAAAGAATGGGCTGTGGAGTTGGAGCTTGTTTTGCATGTGTTTGTCATACAGGAGATGACCCTACTGGAACAAGTTATAAAAAAGTATGTAGTGATGGGCCTGTGTTTAAGGCTGGAGAGGTGGTTTTATAACATGCTAGACATCAACTTACCCGGTTTGTCACTTAAAAATCCTATCATGCCTGCATCAGGATGCTTTGGCTTTGGTAGAGAATATAGTAAGTTTTATGACTTGAGTCAGCTTGGATCAATAATGATTAAAGCCAGTACACAGGAGCCCCGATTTGGTAATCCTACTCCTCGTGTAGCTGAGACAGAAGCAGGCATGTTAAATGCTATTGGACTACAAAACCCCGGTGTTCATAAAGTCATTTCAGAAGAGCTTGCTTGGCTTGAGCAGTATGATGTTCCGATTATCGCAAATGTAGCAGGCTCTCAAATTGAGGACTATGTATATGTCGCAGAAAAGATCAGTCAGGCAAACAATGTACATGCTCTTGAATTAAATATTTCATGTCCTAATGTAAAAACAGGTGGCATTGCATTTGGAACAATTCCTGAAGTTGCAGCACAGTTAACAAAAGCTGTGAAAGAGGTATCAGCTGTACCTGTTTATGTAAAATTATCACCTAACGTTGCGAACATCGTTGAAATGGCAAAAGCTATTGAAGATGCAGGTGCTGATGGTTTAACAATGATTAACACTTTAATAGGAATGAGACTTGGCCTTAAAACAGGTAAGCCAGTTATTGCAAATAAAACTGGTGGGTTATCAGGTCCAGCTATTAAACCAGTAGCTATACGTATGATTTATGAAGTAAGTCAAGCTGTATCGATTCCGATCATTGGCATGGGTGGCGTGCAAAACGTTGATGATGTGATTGAATTCTTATATGCTGGAGCAAGTGCTGTTGCTGTTGGTACTGCTAATTTTGTTAATCCATTTGTATGCCCGGAAATTATCGAGCAGTTGCCAGCAAGATTAAATGAACTTGGTTTTGAACATGTTACGGAATGTATCGGAAGGAGTTGGAAGGCTGATGCAAAGACCGCTCATTATAGCTCTTGATTTTAAAGATCAGCAAGAGGTAAAAGAATTTTTACAGCACTTTCAACAAGAACAGTTATTTGTCAAGGTAGGTATGGAATTATTTTATCAGGAAGGTCCTGAGATTATTTCTTATCTTAAAAAACTTGGCCACAACATCTTTTTAGACCTAAAGCTTCACGACATTCCGAATACAGTTAAACAAGCAATGCGTGGGTTAGCCAAGCTTGATGTGGACATTGTCAATGTGCATGCTGCAGGCGGAAAGAAAATGATGGAAGCAGCTATTGAAGGACTTGAGGCAGGAACTCAAGAAGGTAAAAAAAGACCAATATGTATTGCTGTTACTCAGTTAACTAGTACTTCTCAAGATATGATGCATAAAGAGCTATTAATTAATGAAGATATCAATAATGTTGTTCTTCATTATGCACAAATGGCAAAAGAAAGCGGCTTAGATGGCGTGGTTTGTTCTACTCATGAAGTAGAGACATTAAATGCAAAGCTTGGATCTTCTTTTATGACTGTCACACCGGGAATTCGGATGAAGGAAGATTCGACAGATGATCAAACTAGAATAGCTAGTCCAGACCTAGCACGTCGTCTAGGTTCGACAGCTATTGTAGTAGGAAGAAGCATAACAAAACAAGACAATCCATATGAGGCATACTTAAAAGTGAAAAAAGCTTGGGAGGAATCAGAGGAATGAAACAAACGATTGCAAAAAACCTATTAGAAATTAAGGCAGTTTATCTCCAACCAAATGACCCCTTCACTTGGTCTAGTGGATTAAAGTCACCAATTTACTGTGATAATCGTCTTACATTATCATTTCCTTCTATTCGTACTCAAATAGCTGAAGGTCTTATTGATCTAATAAAAGAGCATTACCCTGAGGTTGAAGTGATCGCAGGGACTGCAACTGCAGGTATCCCTCACGCTGCATGGGTAAGTGATAAAATGGATTTACCAATGGTTTATGTTCGAAGCAAGGCAAAGGGACATGGTAAAGGAAATCAAATTGAAGGACAAGTTAAGCAAAACCAGAAGGTAGTGGTTGTGGAAGATTTGATTTCAACTGGCGGAAGTGCCATTACAGCTGTTGAAGCTCTTCGTGAAGCAGGCTGTGAGGTTTTAGGGATCGTAGCGATTTTTACATATGATCTTGCACTTGGAAAATCAAAACTGGAAGAAGCGAATATTAAAGCACAATCGTTATGTGACTATAACACTCTAGTTGAGGTTGCTGCTAAAGAAGGTTATGTAACAGAGCAGGACATTAGTAAATTAAAAATGTGGAGAGAAGATCCATCTTCTGAACGCTGGCTTGATGTATAACAAATAAACCTAAGGAAAAAAGCGTCTTTTATCGTATGCTCAAATAACGTTCATTAACGTGGAAGGATACATAAAAAGGCGCTTTTAAATGTTTGATATAATTAGAAAGAAGGAACTAAATGAAATAATTAGAAATACGATTAAGTAGCTTGGATAAATGAAACGTTCAGGAATTTTCACCTTTTTTAATAAGCTCCATACTGCTATACCAAGGATAGCAAAAATGAAGGAATGCCTTACAGCTTTTAACTGATTCAATAGTTCTTTACTTGGCTTGTACATAAATATATGAGCGATACTGAGACAAAATAGATAAAAACCAATGAAGACTAAACAAATATTAGCCACGATCTCCCACATAACAATCCTCCTTACACCTTCTATTAAATAGTACAAGTTTATGTATATGATTTTGCTTTTATGATTTATTATAAGAATTTAAGATATTGAATAAAAATTATTAATCCGATAAGTAAACTCGGGTTGACATTTGTTATAATTGTGTTAAAATTTTGAATCAAATAGCATATTATCATAGTAGGTGTGAGTAAAAAATGCTGGGACAGTAATAGTAAGGCTTTTTATACGATCACAAAGTTTAAAATTTTTAATAAAAATAATCTAGTAAATGTATTGTCAAATCACAGATAAGGTGTATAATTCATACTATATTAATAGGTTTTACACTTAATCCCGAGTATTAATGTGTGAATAAACGGGATTATAATTCCGAGTTGAGTAGTATGAGAGAAAGAGGTGAATCGTATGTTAACATATGAAAACTGGACTGAACAAACTGATTCATTTGAAGTTGATGAAACGTATAAAGGTGCACTTAATGTTTTAAATTGGGCATATGACCATTACGGTGAAGAGGTTGTATATGCTTGTAGCTTTGGAATTGAGGGGATCGTTCTAATTGACTTAATTTCTAAAGTGAAACCAGATGCTAAGATCGTTTTCCTTGATACAGATGTACATTTTAAGGAAACGTATGAATTAATTGATAAGGTAAAAGAAAAATATCCATCATTAAATATTGAATTAAAAAAGCCAAAATTAACACTTGAAGAACAAGCTGAGCAATATGGTGATAAATTATGGGAAACAAACCCTAATCAATGCTGTAACATCCGCAAAATTGTTCCTCTAACTGAAACATTAAATGGTGCAACAGCATGGATTTCAGGTTTAAGACGAGAACAGTCTGAAACAAGAAAGAATGTAAATTATATTAATAAGGACGAACGCTTTCATTCAGTAAAGGTTTGCCCGCTTATTCATTGGACGTGGAAGGATGTTTGGAGATACGTTCATAAAAATGACTTAATCTATAACCCTCTTCATGATAGAGGATATCCAAGTATCGGTTGTTTTCATTGTACAAAGCCTGCCTTTGATGAAAATGATTTAAGATCAGGTAGATGGTCAGGGCAAATGAAAACAGAATGTGGCCTCCACCAATAGGAGGATATAATCATGTTAGAAATCATTGCCATCATTATTAGCTTCTTTTTTGCAATGAACATTGGGGCGAGCGGTGCAGCTGCCTCAATGGGGGTTGCATATGGCTCAGGAGCGATTTTACGACCGAGAAATGCGCTTATATTATGTGGGATAGGGGTCATATTAGGAGCTGTTATTGGCGGTGGAGAAGTTGTCAAAACAATAAGTTCTGGAATCATTCCATCATCGCTTATATCGATAAAAATGGTTGTTATTATCCTCTTTTCAGCTACTTTTTCCTTATTCTTATCCAATCTTTTAGGAATACCACTTTCTACAAGTGAGGTAACGGTGGGATCTGTAGTTGGTGTTGGTATAGCGTACCAAGCCTTATATGTTAATAATTTACTCTATATCATTATGTTTTGGATTATTGTTCCGATCGTTGCTTTTGCCATTGCCTTTCTTTTTATAAAAATCCTTCATTCCTTTAAGCTGACTCAAAAGTATAGCTTTGAAGGAAAGGTGATCACATATTTACTTATATTTGCTGGTTTCTTTGAAGCATTTTCAGCGGGGATGAATAACGTGGCAAATGCTGTTGGACCACTTGTAAGTGCTGGTATTCTAACGGTTTCAAAAGGAACATTAATTGGAGGAGTGTTTGTTGCTCTAGGTGCTCTGCTTTTAGGGAGACGTGTTTTAGAGACAAACGGTAAGAAAATAACGAGCTTCTCAAAAATTGAAGGTGTCTTGATTTCTGGTACTGGTGCTACACTTGTTATTGTAGCTTCCATCTTTGGAATACCCGTGCCTCTTACTCAAATTACGACCTCGTCGATTTTAGGAATTGGTATTGCGAAATCTGGGTCAAACATCTTTCAACAAAAAATCGTAAAAAATATGCTTATGGTATGGTTAATTTCTCCACTTGTGTCACTAACGATGAGTTACTTCTTAGTGCAGTTGTTTATAGAAAGTGATTTATATACAATTTTTGTATTAGCGAGTCTTTTGCTAGCTACAATTGGCGCAAACACTTTAATGAAAGCAAGCAAACAAGAAAAACGTGCTGTACACGAAGAAGGTGGAGGAATATAACTATTATTCCTATTAAACTGATTGGATTTATATAAGAATCAATCAGTTTAATAATTTTGGTCTATTACATTTTAATTGGAGGAAATGAAAATGAGCTTACTTCCACATGGAGGAACATTAATTCAAAAATTATCACTAGGAACAGATGTATCACATATTGAGAAAGAAATTGAACTAGATGCAATCTCTCTAAGTGATCTTGAACTAATTTCTATAGGTGGTTACAGTACCAATTGAAGGGTTCTTAACTCAAGAAGATTATGAGTCTGTAGTAGAGAATATGAAACTGAAAAATGGAGTGGTATGGAGTATCCCTATTACATTACCAGTATCAGAAGAGAAGGCATCTACTTTAGCAGTTGGTGATGAAGTTCGCCTTGTGCTTGATGAAGTTACATATGGCACAATTAAGGTTTCGGATATCTATACTCCTGATAAACAAAAAGAGGCAGTTAATGTTTATCGTACAGATGATCTTGCACATCCTGGTGTTAAGAAAATGTTTGACCGTGGTAATGTTTATGTTGGAGGAGAGGTAACATTAGTTCATCGTCCGGAAAAGAAATTTGCAGATTTCTATCTTGATCCTAAAGAATCAAGAGCTAAATTCGAAGAACTAAATTGGAAGACAATCGTAGGCTTCCAAACGCGTAATCCTGTTCACCGTGCTCATGAATATATCCAGAAAACAGCATTAGAGACTGTAGATGGTTTATTCTTAAATCCATTAGTAGGGGAAACAAAATCTGATGATATTCCAGCACATATTCGTATGGAAAGCTATCAGGTTTTATTAAAGAACTATTATCCTTCAGATCGTGTACATTTAGCTGTATTCCCAGCTGCTATGCGATATGCTGGACCGCGTGAAGCGATTTTCCATGCCTTAGTTCGTAAGAATTATGGTTGTACACATTTTATTGTTGGTAGAGACCATGCTGGTGTAGGCGATTATTATGGAACATATGATGCACAACTTATCTTTTCTAATTTTACTGCAGATGAATTAGGAATTACACCAATGTTCTTTGAGCATAGTTTCTATTGCATAAAATGTGAAGGTATGGCTTCTTCAAAAACATGTCCACATGGTAAAGAAGACCGAGTTATTTTATCAGGTACAAAAGTACGTGAAATGCTTCGTAATGGTGAATTACCTCCTAGCACATTCAGCCGCAAAGAGGTTGTAGAAGTTTTAATTAGAGGTATGAAAGAAACGGTAAATGCATAAGGAGGTAGCAACAATGGCTGCAAATAACATTGTGTGGCATGATGCATCTGTCACAAAAGAAGAGAGAAGAAAGAAAAATAATTACGGAAGCTATGTTTTATGGTTTACTGGCCTTTCAGGGTCGGGGAAATCAACCCTTGCAAATGCCCTTGCAAGATACTTGTTTGAAAATAATATTCAAACTTATGTGTTAGATGGGGACAATATCCGTCATGGCTTAAATAAAGATTTAGGTTTTACGGATGAAGATCGCAAAGAAAATATTCGCCGAATTGGTGAGGTGTCAAAGCTGTTTGTTGATAGTGGGCAAATTGTGTTAACAGCGTTTATTTCACCATTCAGGGAAGATCGCCAGCAAGTAAAGGACATTCTTTCGGAAAATGAATTCTTCGAAGTATATGTAAAGTGTTCGTTAGATGAATGTGAAGTACGTGACCCTAAGGGATTATATAAAAAGGCAAGAAACAATGAAATTAAACATTTCACTGGTATTGATTCACCATATGAGGAACCTGAAAACCCTGCTATAATAGTTGACACAGAAACCCAAGACATAGAACAATCTGTTAAACAAATCGTAAGTTTCCTTGTTGAAAAAGGGTTCATTCAAGAAAATAAATAGTGAGAAGTAATAGCAATTGGTGATTTCCAATTGCTATTACTTTCATTTGATGATATCTAATACCTTACAATACGCAACTAGAAAAGGGGGGAGAATGCATGGCGAAGGTTTTTTTAGTGGGAGCAGGCCCTGGAGATGAAGATTTGCTTACGATTAAGGCATTAAAATGTATTCAAAAATCAGATATTATTCTTTATGATCGTTTAGTTAATAAAGAAATTTTAAAACATGCTAAAGAAGATTGTGAGCTTGTTTATTGTGGGAAGCTACCTAACTATCATACAATGAAACAAGAAACGATTAATACTTTTCTTGTTAAATATGCTAAAAGTGGAAAAATCGTTACAAGGCTTAAAGGTGGCGATCCGTTTATTTTCGGTCGGGGAGGAGAAGAAGCTGAAGCCTTAGCTAAACATCATATCCCCTATGAAATCATACCAGGGATCACTTCAGGTGTTGCCGCAGCAGCATATGCAGGAATTCCAGTAACACATCGGGATTTAAGCGGTAGTGTTGCTTTTGTTACTGGTCATCGAAGAGACGGTATTGATGAGGATACGAAATGGGAATCCCTTGCGAAGGGAATTGATACATTAGCTATTTATATGGGTGTTAGCAATTTACCTTATATTCAGGAACAACTAATGAAGCATGGGAAAAATTCTCAAACACCGGTTGCGGTTATACACTGGGGGACAACTAATGTTCAACGCACGGTAACAGGGACATTAGAAAACATTTTTCAACGTGTGTTACAAGAAAAAATAACGAACCCTAGCATGATTATTGTAGGTGAGGTTGTTTCTTTAAGAGAAAAATTAAGTTGGTATGAAGAAGTAATTGCAAAAAATGCACAAAGTGAGGCTCTATTACTATGAAACAAGCTGTTTTATATGTTTGTCATGGAAGTCGAGTACCAAAAGCTCGTGAAGAAGCCATTGAATTTATTTCAAAGGTTAAACCAAGAATAAATGCGGAAATCCAGGAAGTGTGTTTTTTAGAGCTAGCCGAGCCCTCTATTGAGGAAGGATTTAAAAATTGTGTTAGTCAAGGTGCGACAGACATCGCCGTGATTCCTTTACTTTTATTAACTGCTGCTCACGCTAAAAGTGATATTCCAGAAGAAGTTAAGCATGTTTCATCACTTTTTCCATCAGTTCGTGTTACCTACGGAAAACCAATTGGTGTTGATCTACGTTTAGCGGACATGCTGGTTGATAAAATGAATGAAAAATCACCAACTAATAGCTCCAGAACGGCAATCCTTGTCGGAAGAGGAAGCAGCGACATGGATGTAGTAAATGACTTGAACCAAATTGCAGATTTTCTTCAGAATAAATCAGGTGTTAAAAAGGTCCATACTTGCTTTTTAACAGCTGCTGAGCCTAAATTTAGTCAAATGATTGAAGATGTTTTCAATTCAGATGAACAATCTCTTTTCATCATTCCTTATTTAATATTTACCGGATTGTTAAAGAAGGAAATTGATCATACTGTCAAACAATATAATTGGGGAGATCGAAAGGTTGAGGTATGTTCGTATTTAGGCCCTCACCCGATTTTACTTGATCTATTTGTTGAACGTGTTCGTGAAGCTATAGAAAATACTGATGGTTTGTATACCTTTCATAAAGGAAAACAACATGCTCCCACTTCATATTGATGTAAAAGATCGTTTGGTTTTAATCATTGGCGGCGGGAAAATTGCGTACAGAAGGTTATCTTTATTTCTTGAGGAAGGGGCAGAAATTACGGTTGTGAGTCCTGACGTTGTGAAAGAAATAGAGAATCTACATGACGAGAACCTTTTAAAATGGGTGAAAAAAGAAGTTGAACTTAGTGATTTGGAAAATGCACATATCATTATTGCCGCAACTGAGCATCCTTCTATAAACGAATGGGTAGCAGAAAATGCAAACAAGTTTCAGCTAGTTAATGTAGTAAGCAATGTAGATAAAGGAAACTTCCTTGTTCCAAAGTCTGTTAAAAGGGGAAGACTTTCCCTATCGGTATCTACTAATGGTGCAAGCCTCAAAGCTTGCAAAAGAAATTTGTGAAAACTTGTCTAATCAATTTGATGACAAGTTTATCGCAAAGCTTGATCACCTCTACGAACAGAGATTAAAGAAAAAGCAGAGAAAATAAAAGGGAATGTACTCGGTTTAAGAGTCATTCCCTTTTATTATTATATAACCTCACTAGCTATAGAGGGCTGTCTTCGGTAGGTTTTCGTTTTTTTTCCTGGACAATAAATACTGCTACTAATACGAAGAATATACCGATATATTGCCATAGACTAAGCATTTCCTTAAAGACGAAAAAGCCAACAAGAGAGGCCACTACTGGTTCAACAGTAGCCATGATGGAAGCACGACTTGATTCAACCGTTTCAAGACCTTTCGTATATAGTAAAAAAGCAAATAAAGTTGAAAATAAGCCAAGTCCAAAAATGGAAAGCCAAACATCGGATCTTGATAATAAATACCCCATCTCCCATATCCCACTTACCGGTGTAATAGCAAGTGCTGCAAAGATAAATGTATAAACTGTAACCGTTAATGAAGAATATTTTTGAAGTGCAAACTTACCAAAAATACTGTATAAGGCATAGAAAAATCCTGAACCTAACCCAAGTATTAATCCATAAATGGAAACTGATTGACTTGTGGATGGAAACAGACCAATAACTAATGTACAACCCAAAAAAGTAATCAAAAGTGCAGAAATTTTTCGCAATGTTAGAACTTCTTTAAAAAATAATCTTGAAAAAATCGTAACAAACGCGGGAGCGGTATATAATAGAATGCTTGCTACAGAAATGGACGTTTCCTTCATACATTGAAACAAACACCAGTTAAAAAAAACGATACTAATAATACCGGTTCCGATAAAATATTTACTATCTGAGAATTTGATTTTTAAGGCTTTTTTATTTTTAATGAGAATAAAAATGAGCAAAAATGAAGACGCGGATAATGCACGAATTGCCACTACATGAGTTGGGGTAAATCCAGCTTCATAGAGATAGGTAACAAAAAGTCCTATCAATCCCCATAGTGCTGCCCCTGAAAGTATAGATAGATAGGCTATATTTTTTTTCAAGATGTTCCCTTCCTCTCGTTAAATGATGCAAATCTAATCTTATCAAAATCAAGAGTGAATTTGTATGATTTTACAAAATACATTATCTAATTGATAGTCATAGAAAAAAGAGCATTGAATAGATCAACGCTCTTTTCAACTATTACCCCTTACGAAGTTGAAATACTAAATCTTCGTTTGGAGTTACATAAACAGTTTGTTGATGATCATAAATTACATAACCAGGCTTAGAGCCACTTGGTTTTTTTACATGGCGAATGGCAGTGAAATCAACAGGGACAGAGCTGGAGCTTTTAGCTTTACTAAAGTATGCAGCGATATTGGCAGCTTCCAGTATTGTCTCTTCTGATGGATTACTGCTTCGTATCACAACATGTGATCCAGGGATGTCTTTGGTATGTAACCAGATGTCATCACGGGCAGCAAATCTGTTTGTTAAATACTCATTTTGTTTATTGTTTTTACCAACAATAATTTCAGTACCATCTGAAGAAGAGTAATGCTCAAGAACTGGCTTTTGAGATTTCTTCTTTTTTATGTTTTTAGACTGTCTTTGTTTTAAGTAGGCTCCCTCTATTAATTCCTCACGAATCTCCTCGATGTCTTTGGGTGAAGCAGACTCAATCTGTTGAATAAGGCTATCAAAATAGTCAATTTCACGTTCTGCTATTTCAATTTGCTCATGAACCACTTCCACCGAATTCTTAGCCTTTTGATATTTCGAAAAGTACTTCTGAGCATTTTCTGAAGGAGTTTTTTGAACATCTAATGGAATGGTAATCATATTGTTTTCTTCATCATAGTAGTTTATCACTTCAGCCTGTTTATCACCTTTGCTAATTGCATAAATATTTGCCGTAATCAATTCCCCGTATAATTGAAATTCATTTGCTTTTTCAGCTTGGTCGAGAGTGGCTGTGAGTTTTTTGATTTTCTTTTCGTTCTTTTTCTTTTCATTAACCATAAATCGCTCTAAGTCATTTCCTTGCTGTTTCACTCGATCACGTTCAGCTTTTCCGTAATAGTACCGATCCAATGTTTCAGAGATAGTTGAAAAACTCTTTGTTTTTGCTTCTGTTAAATGAGCCAGGCGGATCATATAGAACTGCTCACGATTATCTAGTTCATATATAGTAGGTTCAAATTTATGTTCTTTTACATCTGATACTATATCTAAAAAAGCATTCGGTAGTGTTTTGCGATTTACTAATCCAGCGCGAAAGGTGACCTCTTTGGCGAATAACGGGGAAATTCCCGCAAAATTTTGTACAAGCTGTTGATCAATTCTTCCAGCATTAAAATCTAATTTTTTTAGAAGTAAATCTTCATCAACGCTCAGAGGATTCACTTTTTCTTGGCCAGGTGGCAATACATACGGATGACCAGGTAATACCGTTCTATGGCGATTAACCGCTGGTGAAAGGTGTTTTACACTATCTAAAATCATTTCGCGATCTTTATCGACAAGTATGATATTACTATGTCTTCCCATTATTTCAACCATAAGTCTTTTTATGGTTATGTCACCAAGCTCATTTCTGCTTCTAATATCAAAAATGATGATTCTTTCCATCTCAGGTTGTTCAATCTTTTCGATGACTCCACCTTCTAAATGCTTTCTCAAAAGCATACAAAACATTGGGGGTTCACTAGGGTTTTCGTAGCTCTCGTTCGTTAAATGAATTCGAGCATAACTAGGGTGAGCAGATAGGAAAAGTTTATGGTTTTTTCCTGCAGACCTTACTTGGAAAATAAGATCATATTTATAGATTTGATGGATTTTTGTAATCTTTCCGTTTAATAATACGCTCTTTAGTTCTTCAGTAATTGCATATGTAAATAAACCATCAAAAGACATGGCACAAACTCCTTTTTGTAAACACGCAAGGTGTATAAGTAAATTCTTCTCGGTTACGATCCTCCGGTTTCGTCTTATAAGACTGTTAAATCATTTACCACAATTAACTCTAGGGTAGCAAATAATTAGTGAAACCTTTCAAATTAAATAACTTTTCTAAATGATTATAGCATGTTTTAGGACGAGGCTGAATAAGTTGTCTTATAGGCTAGACAAGTACAAGTTGAACTTTGCAATAAATGCAAAAGACTTCGAAAATTTTTTTGTTTTAAAGGGGTGTGTAGGTGATTCATGAAGTGGCATGAGATGAGATCAGATGAAGTGATGGATTCCATTAATACGGACGGAGATTCAGGATTAACAAGTAAGGAGGTACAAAAGCGAACCCAGAAGTTTGGATTAAATGAATTAAAAGAGGCTGATAGACCATCAGCTATAATTATATTTTTAAGTCAATTTAAAGATTTTATGGTTCTTGTTTTATTAGCCGCGACACTCATTTCAGGACTGTTAGGCGAATATATTGATGCTATTGCCATTATAGCCATCGTTGTTGTCAACGGCGTACTAGGCTTCTTTCAAGAAAGAAAAGCAGAACGATCATTAGAAGCATTAAAAGAATTATCTGCACCACAAGTGAATGTGTTAAGAAATGGGCAATGGGAGAAAATTTTATCGAAAGAGTTAGTGCCGGGAGATATTGTCAAGTTTTCGAGTGGTGATCGAATTGGCGCTGACATGAGATTACTAGATACGAAGAGTCTAGAA
Organism: Metabacillus endolithicus; assembly: GCF_023078335.1. Taxonomy (GTDB): domain Bacteria; phylum Bacillota; class Bacilli; order Bacillales; family Bacillaceae; genus Metabacillus; species Metabacillus endolithicus. The sequence goes on from NZ_CP095550.1 coordinate 4,592,363, forward strand.
GTTGAAGAATCTGCCCTTACAGGAGAATCACTTCCTGTCCAAAAATCAACTCAACCTATTGCAGGTGAAGAAGTTGGACTAGGTGATTTAACGAATATGGTCTTTATGGGAACTCTTATTACAAGAGGATCCGGAATAGGTGTTGTTATAGGTACCGGTATGAATACCGCAATGGGACAAATTGCAGATCTTCTGCAAAATGCAGAAACAATGGAAACTCCTCTTCAACGACGTCTAGAGCAGCTAGGGAAGATTCTCATTGTTGTTGCATTAGCTTTAACAGTTCTAGTTGTTGGAATTGGTGTAATACAGGGACATGATCTTTATAATATGTTTTTAGCAGGTGTTTCATTGGCAGTTGCAGCCATTCCTGAGGGACTTCCAGCTATTGTAACAGTAGCTCTATCTCTTGGGGTTCAACGAATGATCAAACAAAAATCAATTGTTCGAAAACTTCCAGCTGTTGAAACATTAGGCTGTGCCTCTGTAATTTGTTCCGATAAAACCGGAACAATGACTCAAAACAAGATGACCGTAACACATATCTGGTCTGGTGATAAGGTTTGGAATGTATCTGGAACGGGATATCACCCACACGGTGAATTTTTATATGATGATCAACAGGTTGATGTAAATAATACAAGAACTCTTCAACAAATATTAACATTTGGTTCTTTATGTAATAGCGCTTCAATAATTGAAAGCGAGGGTCAGTATCGTTTAGACGGAGACCCAACAGATGGTGCGCTTGTTGTTTCTGCTATGAAAGCTGGAATTAAGCGCGAAACCTTACAGAAAAATTTTGAAGTTGTGGACGAATTTCCGTTTGACTCTACAAGAAAGATGATGAGTGTAGTTGTTAAGGATAAATCAGGTAATCGTTTTGTTGTCACAAAAGGTGCTCCTGATGTGTTACTAGGTGTTTCCAGTAATATATTATGGAATGAAAGACAAGAGGTTTTAAACAGCAAGTATGAAGGGAAAGTAAAACATGCAATTGAATCACTGGCTTCTCAAGCATTACGAACTATTGCTGTAGCCTTCAAGCCATTAAAATCAACTGATAAAATTAACTCAAGCTTTGAAGCAGAAAAAGACTTGGTGTTTATTGGTTTACAGGGCATGATTGATCCGCCTCGTCCTGAAGTAAAACAGGCTGTTAAAGAATGTCGTGATGCTGGAATAAAAACGGTGATGATAACAGGAGATCATGTTATAACTGCAAAAGCAATTGCTAAGCAATTAAACATTCTTCCTCATAATGGGAAAGTAATGGAAGGGAAAGAGTTATCCAATCTGTCTGTTGATGAACTAGAAACCATTGTTGATGATGTCTATGTTTTTGCAAGAGTATCACCGGAGCATAAACTGAAGATCGTAAAAGCATTACAAAATCGAGGACATATTGTTGCGATGACCGGGGATGGGGTAAACGATGCTCCAGCTATTAAAGCGGCAGATATAGGTATATCCATGGGGATTACAGGAACAGATGTTGCCAAAGAAGCTTCATCACTTGTCTTAGTAGATGACAACTTTGCCACAATTAAATCTGCGATAAAAGAAGGCCGTAATATCTATGAAAACATACGAAAGTTTATTCGTTACCTTCTCGCATCAAATGTCGGTGAAATATTGGTTATGCTATTTGCCATGATCTTAGCTCTTCCTTTACCATTAGTCCCAATTCAGATTCTTTGGGTAAATTTAGTAACAGATGGTCTGCCAGCGATGGCTCTTGCCTAGATCAGCCTGAAGGTGATTTGATGAGACGTAAGCCGCGACACCCTAAAGAAGGTGTATTTGCTAGAGGCTTAGGCTGGAAAGTAATATCCCGAGGCTTTTTAATAGGTATTGTAACCCTAGCAGCCTTTATGATTGTTTATTACAGAAATCCTGATGACCTTGCATACGCACAAACTATAGCATTTGCAACTTTAGTTATGGCACAATTGATTCATGTATTTGATTGTCGAAGTGAAAAGTCTATTTTTGAACGTAATCCTTTTGGGAATTTATATTTAATCGGAGCTGTCATTTCATCAATCCTGCTTATGATGGTTGTCATTTATTATCCACCGCTTCAACCAATTTTCCATACATTGCCTATACTTGCGAGAGATTGGTTATTGATACTCGGAATGTCAGCAATTCCAACTTTTTTACTTGCGGGGTCACTTTTAACAAGAAAATCAGCTTAGACTATGTTATAATCCTAAAAGGGGGTGACCCACAAAGTCATCCCCTTTGCTTGTTGGTTTATATACATGATATTTTATTATACAGAGCTATCTTACATTTTTAATGATCTATTTTAGTGGTATTGTTAGCAATTGTACATACATAATGCGTTAAACGGGTTATACTGCCCGTAAATATAATTACTCCTACCCTGAATCAATACTAGGTTAAAAAAGCTGAAGGACCCATAAGTTCGTATGAGAAAGAGATGTGATACATAGTGGTACTAAGTATGACTGGCTTTGGCCGTTCAAGTGGTCAGATACAGTCCTGCCTTTTTACGGTTGAAATGAAGTCGGTTAACCACCGTTTTCTGGATATTCATATTAAAATGCCAAAGCAATTACTAAGTATTGAAGATAAAATAAAAAAACTTATATCAACATACATAAGCCGGGGACGGATAGAGGTTTATATTAACCTCGAGGGTGAATTACAGTCATCTAAAACCATTCATATTGATTGGGGTTTGTTAGATCAATATACTGAATCATTACAGCAAATAAAAAAACGGTTCTCCATCAATGATGATCTTTCTTTAAATCATATTCTTTCCCTAGGAGAAGGTATGGAAATACGTGAGGAAGCATTGTCGAGCGATGAGGTTGAAGATGAATTAATTCAACTTGCCGAAGTAGCTGTAAAGCAATTAGCTGATATGAGAAAAGTAGAAGGTGAACAACTAGCTCTTGATATTAATAAGCGGTTGGATTTGCTGGCTGAAATTAATGCTGACCTTCAAAATATGGCTCCTCTTGTGGTGGACCAATATCGAGAAAGAATAAGTAAACGTGTTTTTGAATTTGTATCAGGTAAGATTGATGAAACACGTATATTAACAGAAGTGGCCCTTTTTGCTGATAAAGTAGATATTAGCGAAGAGATCATTAGAATACATAGTCATGTTCATCAATTTAAGCAAACGCTGCAAACAAAAGAACCAGTTGGCAGAAAATTGGATTTTATTGTTCAAGAGTTAAATAGAGAGGCAAACACAATTGGTTCAAAAGCAAATGATGGAGCAATTGCAAAAAATGTTGTCGAATTAAAAAGTATTATTGAAAAATTGAAGGAACAAGTTCAAAATATTGAATAGGTTTAATAACCATTGATTATAAAAGGGCTTAAAAGGCAAAAATAGTTTTGTCTATAACCAGGGGGAGCATATTTATGAGCATTAAACTTATTAATATCGGTTTTGGAAACATTGTTTCCGCTAATCGAATTATTTCCATTGTTAGTCCTGAATCAGCTCCAATTAAGAGAATTATTCAAGACGCTAGAGACAGAGGTATGTTAATTGACGCTACATATGGCCGTCGGACTAGAGCAGTTGTTATTATGGATAGCGATCATATTATTCTTTCTGCTGTTCAGCCGGAAACAGTTGCTCAAAGGCTTTCAAATAAAGATGAGGTATCAGATGAAGGGTAGGGAATAGAAGCATTGATTAAAGAAAGAGGATTATTAATCGTCCTATCAGGGCCTTCAGGTGTAGGAAAAGGAACGGTTAGAAAAGAGTTATTTTCACAAGAGGATACAGCATTTGAATATTCCATTTCAATGACAACGAGAAAACCACGTGAAGGAGAAGTGGATGGAGTTGACTATTTCTTTAAATCTCGAGAGGAATTTGAAGATTTAATTACTCAAAATAAGTTGCTTGAATGGGCAGAATACGTAGGAAACTATTATGGTACACCAGTTGATTATGTAGAAAAAACATTGAGTGAGGGTAAAGATGTGTTCTTAGAAATAGAGGTGCAAGGTGCCTTACAGGTAAGAAATGCATTCCCTGAAGGACTTTTTATCTTTTTAAGTCCACCAAGCTTAAATGAGCTTAAAAACAGAATAGTTACAAGAGGTACCGAGTCAGAAGAACTTATTAACAATCGTATGAAGGTAGCAAAGGAAGAAATTATCATGATGGATGCCTATGACTATGTCGTAGAAAATGATAATGTTTTATTTGCTTGTGATCGAATAAAAGCGATTGTTACAGCAGAACATTGCCGTCGTGAACGAGTAGCACCTAGATATAAAAAAATTCTGGAGGTTGAATAATATGTTATATCCATCTATTGATGTTTTAATGAATAAATTAGATTCTAAGTACACGTTGGTAACAGTTGCAGCTAAACGTGCTCGTGAAATGCAGGAGTTAAGTGATCAACAGATCGTAAAGCCGGTTTCATATAAGTATGTTGGTAAAGCCCTTGAAGAAATTAATGCTGGACTTTTAAATTACAAACGAACTGAAAAATAATTGTTTATATGATAACAACCTAGAATTAGGTTGTTATTTTTTTCAGGGTGTATGATATTTTTCAACCTAACAATTTAAATAATAAAATGATGTGAGTAGGTGGGGGAGTCATGTTATCAAGAAAAAAATATTATTATGTGTAAGTGGAGGCATTGCTGTATATAAGGCTGCGGCATTAACTAGTAAATTAGTACAAGCTGGTGCAGAAGTAAAAGTCATTATGAGTGATTCAGCCATTGAGTTTGTCTCACCTTTAACATTTCAAGCTCTTTCAAGAAATGATGTGTATTATGACACTTTTGATGAAAAAAATTCAAAGGTTATTGCTCATATAGATCTTGCTGATTGGGCAGATCTTGTTCTTGTTGCCCCAGCGACTGCAAATATTATTGGGAAACTTGCTAATGGTATAGCAGATAATATGTTAACGACAACATTATTAGCTACCACAGCAAATGTTTGGATCGCCCCAGCAATGAATGTACATATGTACGACCATCCAGCAGTACAGAAAAATATCCAAACACTTTATGACTTTGGATACCGTTTTATTGAGCCTAGTGAAGGTTTTTTAGCTTGTGGATATGTCGGGAAAGGTAGATTAGAAGAACCGGAAAAAATAGTCTCTTTGTTAACTAATTTTTTTGAACAAAGGGAATTTGGAATACCATTAAGTGGATTTAACATAATGGTAACTGCAGGTCCAACGAGAGAAAAGGTAGATCCCGTAAGATATTTTACGAATCATTCTACAGGTAAAATGGGCTATGCAATTGCTGAGGAGGCTGCAAAGCTTGGAGCAAATGTAACTCTAATAACAGGACCGACTTCAATAACACCACCACCAAATGTTACAACAATTAACATTGAATCAGCTCAAGAAATGTATGAGCAAGTAATGAAACGTTATCCAAACATGGATGTTGTTATTAAGTCAGCTGCTGTGGCAGATTACCGACCAATAAGCATACATGAGCAAAAGCTAAAAAAACAAAGTGAAAATTTAACAATTGAACTTGCTAAAACAACAGACATCCTTAAAGAGCTAGGACAAAAAAAATTACATCAATTGTTAGTAGGGTTTGCCGCAGAAACAAATGATCTTGATGTGTATGCCAAAAAGAAATTGGCAACTAAAAACCTTGACTTAATTGTGGCTAATAATGTCACAACGGAAGGAGCCGGGTTTGGAACAGACACAAATATTGTTACAATTTATGATAAATTCTTAAACAAAATGGAACTTCCACTTATGTCCAAAAAAGAAGTGGCTAAGAACTTATTATTAAAAGTTAAAGACATGTTAAAGGATGTTAATGGATGAAGTATGCGAGTGTAATCGTTGATGTTCCTTCAATGCAAACAGATCGGTCCTTTGATTATAAAATACCTGAAGAGTGGCAAGGCTTTTTAACACCAGGTATGCGGGTCGTTGTACCCTTTGGACCAAGAAAGATTCAAGGATTTGTAGTTGAGACAAAAGAACATTCTGATTTTAAACGTTTAAAATCGATTACTGAATGTCTGGATTTAACGCCTTGTCTAACAAAAGAGCTATTACAAGTTGGTCACTGGTTAACAGAAAAAACACTATGTTTTAAGATCTCTGCCTTTCAAGCCATGCTACCAGCCGCTATGAAAGCGAAATATGAAAAAGTGTTATCTTTAACACAAGATGAACACCTTCTTAATATTTCTGATCAATTAAAACCGTTCTTTCAAAAACAAAGTCAAGTTGATTTTAAAGAGATCGAACAAGTTGTCTCTTTAAAAACGATACAAAAAGATATTGAAAATGGGTATGTGGAGCTTATCTATAAAGTAAAACAAAAGGGAAATAAAAAAAGAATTAAAATGATTAATCTTAATGTTTCTTTTTCCGAGCTTGAAGATAAGATGAATAACATACCTGTTAACGCTAAAAAGCAATTAGAAGTGCTGCAATATTTTAAAGATAACGAAGTGAAGACTATAACTTTACAAGATTTACTAGCAGCAACGAACGTATCAGATGCCTCTGTTAAAGCATTGATTGCAAAAGAAATTTTAAGTGAAAAATATCAAGAGGTATATCGTGACCCCTATCAAGACCGTGAATTCAAGAAAACAAATGCGCTATTATTGAATCATGAACAACAGCAAGCGATTAAGCCAATTTTATCTTCAATAGAAGAAAACGAACATCATGTATTTCTAATGTATGGGGTAACAGGAAGTGGGAAAACCGAGGTGTATCTTCAATCGATTGAAGAAGTGTTGAAAAATGGAAAAGAAGCGATCGTCCTAGTTCCAGAAATTTCACTCACACCACAAATGGTAAATAGATTCAAAGGAAGATTTGGTTCAAAAGTGGCTGTTCTTCATAGTGGACTTTCAACAGGAGAAAAATATGATGAATGGAGAAAAATACAGCGTAAAGAAGTTCAATTAGTGGTAGGAGCCAGGTCGGCAATTTTTGCTCCATTTGAAAACTTAGGTATGATTATTATTGATGAAGAACATGAATCAAGTTATAAGCAAGAGGAGAATCCTCGATATCATGCTCGAGATGTTGCTATTTATCGGCTAGAAACCACCGTTGTCCGGTAGTGCTAGGGAGTGCAACACCAACGTTAGAATCATTTGCTCGTGCTCAAAAAGGTGTGTACAAGCTTCTTTCTTTAAAAGAGCGTGTGAATAAAAGATCTATGCCAGCTGTTGATATTGTTGACATGAGAGAAGAATTACGCAATGGAAATCGTTCAATGTTTTCTACCTCTTTAATAGAAAAGTTAACTGAAAGACTAGAAAAGGGAGAGCAATCAGTCCTATTTCTTAATAAAAGAGGTTACTCCTCGTTTGTTATGTGTCGTGACTGTGGATTTGTCATTCAATGCCCACACTGTGATATTTCCCTAACTTACCATAGATTTGGACAACAACTTAAATGTCATTATTGTGGACATGAAGAGCATATGCCAAATGTTTGTCCGGAATGTCAAAGTGAACATATAAGATTTTTTGGAACAGGTACACAAAGAGTTGAAGAAGAATTGGTTAAAGTGTTACCAGAATCTCGGATTATCAGAATGGATGTTGATACAACTGGGAAAAAAGGAGCTCATGAAAAATTATTAACAAAGTTTGGGAATAAAGAAGCGGATATTTTACTAGGTACACAAATGATTGCAAAAGGCCTTGATTTTCCAGATGTAACCTTAGTTGGAGTTCTAACTGCCGACACAATGCTGCACTTACCTGACTTCCGAGCGTCTGAAAAAACATTTCAACTGTTAACACAAGTAAGTGGGAGAGCAGGAAGACATGAGCTTCCTGGTGAAGTTATCATTCAAACATATACACCAGAACATTATAGTATCCAATTAGCAAGTCAATATGATTATGATGCTTTTTATGAACAAGAAATGTTTCTTCGAAAATCACATGCATACCCACCTTATTATTATTTAACACTTATAACAATTTCTCATCCTGAAATTACAAAAGTAGTTGCTGTAACGGAAAAAATCGTTCAGTACTTAAACAGAAATTTATCGAATACGACAAAAATCCTCGGACCAGTCGCATCACCTATCCCAAGGATCAAAGATAGATATCGATATCAATGCATGGTAAAATACAAACGGGAAAACAACTTACATGAGACTTTACGCAAAATCATTGATCACTTTCAGCAAGAGATGAGTTCAGATGATCTAGCGATTACGATAGATTTAAGTCCAAACACAATGATGTAAGATTTACTTACTTAGCTATAAATAGCCATCATCAAGAATTATATATTTTATTTTAAGGAATATCCGAATGGTTGAATTCAGGAATACTCTGTTTTTACCATTCCATACATAATTAGATTTTATAAAGATCTGTAAACGTTTGGAGGAATTTTTTTGGCTGTAAAACAGATTGTTATGTTTCCGGATGAAGTATTAGAAAGGCCGTGTGACAAAGTAACAGTTTTTGATAAAAAATTGACAAAGCTCTTAGGTGATATGTACGATACCATGATAGAAAATGATGGGGTAGGTTTAGCTGCACCACAGATAGGCATTTCTCAACAAATTGCGATTGTTGATATAGATGATCACCACGGGACAATTGAGTTAATTAACCCTGAAATAATAGAGCAACGCGGGAAGCAAACAGGTCCTGAAGGATGTTTGAGCTTTCCAGGTTTATTTGGCGAAGTAAGCCGGGCGGATTATGTAAAAGTTAGTACATATAATCGTAAAGGAAAAGTGAAAGTAATCGAGGCTGAAGGGTTTCTTGCTCGTGCCATTCAACACGAAATGGATCACTTAGAAGGAATTTTATTTACATCAAAAGTAGAAAAATATTTAGAAGAAGAAGATCTTGAAAGTGCGGAAGGATGAACGTAATGACAAAAATTGTTTTTATGGGAACACCTGATTTTTCTGTTCCGGTTTTAAGAAGACTGGTTGAAGAGGTTTATAATGTTGTAGGAGTTGTTACTCAACCTGATCGTCCAAAAGGAAGGAAGAAAACATTAACTCCTCCTCCTGTTAAAGTTGAAGCAGAGAAACATAATATTAAAGTTCTTCAACCAGAAAAAATTCGTCATGAAGTTGAAACTGTTTTGGAATTGGAACCAGATTTAATTGTAACAGCTGCTTTTGGTCAAATTTTACCTAAAGAGCTCTTAGAAGCCCCTAAACATGGATGTATTAATGTTCATGCTTCACTGTTACCAGAATTAAGAGGTGGAGCACCAATTCATTATTCAATCTTACAAGGAAAAACTAAAACAGGTATTACCATCATGTATATGGCTGAAAAGCTGGATGCTGGTGATATTTTAACACAAGCTGAAGTTAAAATTGATGAAAAAGATACAGTAGGTACTCTCCATGACAAGCTTAGTGAAGCAGGAGTTAAGCTCTTAATAGATACTATTCCACCATTATTAGAAGGGAAAATAGTACCACAAAAGCAGGATGATTCTAAAGCTACTTTTGCTTCTAATATTAAACGGGAACAAGAAAAGATTGATTGGACGAAGCCTGGAGAGGAAATATATAACCAAATAAGAGGACTTAACCCATGGCCAGTTGCGTTTACTAGCTTTCAAAATCAACCACTAAAAATATGGTGGAGTGAGAAGGTCGTAAATAAAAATGAATCTACTCCAGGAACGATTATTGGATTTGACCAAGATGGGATTGTTGTTGCAACAGGAAATGATACTGCGATAAAAATAATGGAGTTACAACCTTCAGGTAAAAAAAGAATGCGTGGGGAAGATTATTTAAGAGGTACCACAATGACAGTTGGTGAGAAATTAGGCGATGAAGATGAAAAACAAAATGACCGTACGTGATGTGGCTGTTGAAACATTACTTCAAATTGAAAAAAATCAAGCATACAGTAACTTACTTTTAAATTCTATGATTAAGAAATATCAAGTGAATACAAAGGATATTTCTTTGTTAACTGAAATTGTATATGGAACTTTACAACGAAAAGATACCCTTGATTATTATTTAGAGAACTTTATAAAGAAAACAAAAAAAATCGATGCGTGGGTAAGAATTTTGCTTCGCATTTCAGTTTATCAAATGGTTTATCTAGATCGTGTACCGGAGCGAGCCATTTTTTTTGAAGCAGTAGAAATTGCTAAAAAAAGAGGACATAAGGGAATTTCTTCTTTTGTCAATGGTGTACTAAGATCGCTCCAAAGAGAGGGTTTATCAGATATAAATCAGATTGCTGATTCTGTTGAAAGACTCTCGATTAAAACGAGTCACCCAAAATGGTTAGTAGAAAAGTGGATAGATCAGTATGGGTATGAAGAAACAGAAAAAATGTGTGAAGCTAATCTAACACCACCATCACAAACTGCGCGAGTAAATCAAACAAAAATGACAGTTGATGAACTAATGAAGACATTAAATCAAAATGGAGTAAGTGTAGAACATGGTGATCTTGCAGTTGATGCAATTAAAGGGACAAAAGGAAACCTTGCCTTGACTGATGCGTTCTCTGAAGGTTTTTTAACAATTCAGGATGAAAGTTCAATGCTGGTTGCAAGAGCGCTGAATCCACAAATTGGTGAAACAATTTTAGATGCTTGTGCTGCTCCTGGAGGAAAGTCTACTCATATAGCTGAAAGAATGGGAGGAACAGGTACTGTTCACTCATTGGATCTTCATGAGCACAAAGTAAAGCTAATTAAACAACAAGCAGAACGACTTAATTTAACAAATATTCAAGCAGAGGCTTTAGATAGTAGACTTGCAGGAGACCGTTTTGAGAAAAATAAGTTTGACCGAATTTTAGTAGATGCGCCATGCTCGGGATTTGGTGTTATTCGAAGAAAGCCGGATATAAAATATACAAAATCTCCTGAGGATGTTCTAAAGCTTGCAGAGTTACAGAAAAATATCTTACATGCTGTTGCCCCTTTATTAAAAAGTAATGGTGTGTTAGTTTATAGTACGTGTACAATTGACCGAGAAGAAAACACGGATGTTATTCAATCATTTTTAAAACATCATCCTGAGTTTGAACTTGATCAGGGTGCAATTCATCATTTTCCTGAAAAGCTTCATCCATATTTTAAGGATGGAGAAGTACAACTGTTACCACATTACTTTGGAACAGACGGATTTTATATAGTATGTTTACGAAAGAAGGGTTAAAATTGGAACAAGCAAAAGCAACGAGAACTAAAAAAGACAACTTAGAGAAGAATAGCAACCCATCCATTTATTCTTTGGAACTTCATGAGCTTGAAGATTGGTTAAAAGAACATGGAGAAAAAGCGTTCAGAGCGAACCAGGTTTTTGAATGGCTTTACACAAAGCGGGCAACAAGCTTTGAGGATATGTCAAATCTCTCAAAGAGCTTGAGAACACTATTAAGTGAGAATTTTACTTTAACAACATTAAATACTTTAATTCAACAAACATCAAAAGACGGGACAATTAAGTTTCTTTTTGAACTTCATGATGGATACTCTATTGAAACGGTTTTAATGAGACATGAATATGGGAATTCTGTATGTGTAACGACACAAGTTGGGTGTAGAATTGGCTGTACATTCTGTGCTTCAACTTTAGGTGGTTTAAAAAGAAATTTAGAAGCTGGAGAAATTGTTGCTCAAGTTGTAAAAGTTCAACAAGCCCTTGACGAATTTGAAGAGCGTGTCAGTCATGTAGTTATTATGGGAATAGGTGAGCCTTTTGATAATTATGATGAAATGATGTCATTCTTAAAAATTATTAATCATGATAAAGGCTTAAATATTGGAGCGCGACACATTACAGTTTCTACTAGTGGAATTATTCCGAAAATTTATAAGTTTGCTGATGAAAAGCTGCAAATTAACTTTGCGATTTCTCTTCATGCACCAAATACTGAGCTGAGAACGAAGCTAATGCCCATTAATAAAGCATACAAACTACCAGATCTTATGGAAGCAGTAAGGTACTATGTAGATAAGACTGGACGACGTGTGAGTTTTGAATATGGGTTATTTGGTGGAGAAAATGATCAGGTAGAGCATGCTGAAGAACTTGCACAATTAGTGAAAGGGTTAAAATGTCATATTAATTTAATTCCAGTTAACTATGTACCTGAAAGAAACTATGTTCGTACACCAAAAGAGCAAATCAAACTATTTGAAGATACGCTTAAAAAGCACGGTGTTAATGTGACAACTAGAAGAGAACAAGGACATGATATTGATGCAGCGTGTGGCCAACTTCGAGCTAAGGAGCGTAAAGAGGAGACGAGGTGACCATTTTGGAACACATTTTTTTGACTGACAGGGGAAAGGTTAGACAACATAACGAAGATAGTGTTGGCGTGTTTAAAAATGAAACGGGGATATTAGCAATAGTAGCCGATGGTATGGGTGGTCATTTGGCTGGAGATGTTGCAAGTCAAATGACAATCTCTACTTTTAAGGAATTATGGGAACAAGCTCCAACTATTAATGGACCAAGTGATGCTGAAGCTTGGTTAATCGAAAAAGTGGAAGAAGTGAATAAAACTGTTTATGAGCATTCTCTAACTAATTCGGAATGTCAAGGAATGGGGACAACCATAGTTGGAGTTTTGGTTACACCTAATTTTGCCACTATCGGTCATATCGGAGATAGTCGCTGCTACCTTTTAAATAATAGTGGCTTTAAACAAGTTACACAAGATCATTCACTTGTTAACGAATTGGTAAGATCAGGTCAAATTTCTAAGGAAGATGCAGAACATCATCCTCGTAAAAATGTTCTTTTAAGAGCATTAGGAACTGAACAAACGGTTGATCTTGATGTTAGAACAATTGAACTAGAGGAAAATGATGTACTATTGCTTTGTTCTGATGGATTGTCAAATAAAATATCTGACGAGACATTGGAGCATGAGTTACTTCAATCTAAAGATTTGTCTCATACTGCAAACCATTTAGTACAAATGGCAAATGATAATGGAGGGGAAGATAATATTTCCATTATCATACTAAAAAAGTCGACAAATAAATTAGGTGAAGATCCGTGCTAATAGGAAAAAGAATTAGTGGTCGATATAAAATTCTAGAAGTTGTAGGTGGCGGTGGCATGGCTAACGTTTACCTAGCCGAGACATGATTCTAGAACGCGAAGTGGCAATGAAGGTGTTGCGCTTTGATTTTTCCAATGATGATGAATTTATTAAACGATTTAGAAGAGAAGCACAATCAGCAACTAGTTTGGCGCATCCAAATATCGTAAGTATATATGATGTTGGTGAAGAGGACGGTATTTACTATATTGTTATGGAGTACGTGGAAGGCCAGACTTTAAAACAATACATACAACAGTTTGCACCAGTTCATCCAAGAAAAGCAGTGAATATTATGGTGCAAATTGCATCGGCCATTCAGCACGCACATGATAATCAAATTATTCATAGAGACATAAAGCCGCATAATATTCTTATTGATCATCATGGAAATGTGAAGGTAACAGATTTTGGAATTGCTACAGCGTTAAGTTCAACGACCATAACACAAACAAATTCAGTATTAGGATCTGTTCACTATTTATCACCTGAACAAGCAAGAGGTGGACTGGCTAATAAAAAATCAGATATTTACTCTATTGGTATTGTTTTATTTGAGTTATTAACTGGACGATTACCGTTTGATGGAGAATCAGCTATCTCAATTGCCCTTAAGCATTTGCAATCAGAAACTCCATCCCCTAAAAGGTGGAATCCTGACATACCCCAAAGTATTGAAAACATAATTTTAAGATCGACTGCTAAGGATCCTTTTCACCGTTATGATTCTGTAGAAGAAATGGAAAAGGATCTTGAAACAGCCTTTGATGTTAGTAGAATTTCTGAGGAACGTTTTTCTATACCTGAAGATGATGAAGCCACCAAGGCTATACCAATTATTACAAATGAGAATTTTAATGAACATAAGGTAGAAGACACCATTGTTAGAAAACCTGTTGGTAACGAGAATTTTAATAATTCCAATCAGGAAGACAATAGCAATAAAGGAAAAAAGCAAAAGAAACCCAAAAAGAAGAAAAGCAAGCTTGCTACCTTTATCGTTTCAGTATTTTTGATTTTACTTGCTGCAGGTATAGCTGCTTTTACAATCATTCCTTCCTTTTTCCTTCCTAAGGATGTTGAGGTTCCGGACGTTACAGGAAAGTCCTACGAAGAAGCTGTTAACATATTGCTTGATAGTGGATTTGAAGTGGCGGATCCAGTGCTGGTAACAGATGAAGAGGTTGAAGAGGGGTATGTTATTAAAACAGAACCAACTGCAAATGAAATCATCAAGGAAGGCTCTACTATTACAATCTATGAAAGTATAGGAAAAGAAAAAGTGGTATTAGAGGATTATGTTGGTAGAAAAATTGATCGTATTACCTCTATTCTTGAAATGAAGGGCTTTACAGTAGAGGTTGTAAAAGAAGAATATAGTGAGACCGAACCTGCTGGTAACATATTGTCCCAAGATCCTGAAATCGGAGAAGAAGTTGTACCAGAAGACACAGTGGTAGAATTTACGGTTAGTAAAGGGCCAAAACTAGTGAAAATAGAGGATCTGGTTGGGAAAACAAAGGAAGAAGTTAATAAATATATTTCAGAAACAGGATTTAGTGTTAATGTTGATGATGAGTATTCAGCAGAAGTGGAGAAAGGCTCACTCATCAGGCAAAGTCCAAAGGCTGGTACTGAAGTTGTACCAAAAGAAACAACATTAGAAGTTGTCTATTCTCTTGGTCCGGAGCCTAAGCCTTCTAAGACAGTAACAAAAACTGTTACAATCCCTTATGAAACGGAAGAACAGGGCAAAGAATTAGAAGTGAAGATTTCAATTGACGATGAAGAACATTCTATATCAGACGTATTTGAAACCTTTACTATTACTAGTCCTCGGGTAAAAACATTAGAATTTACAATACCACCAAATGACAAAGCTTTTTATCAGATTACTGTGGATAATAAAATTGTAATAACTGAGACTATTCCCTATCCAGAGGGATAGAAATGAACGACGAATGAGAATTCTAAATAGCAAAGAGTTTTTTTATGTTTGCATAGCCTTTTTTAGTAAATATTCACGATCATTTAATCGGAACACATCCAAGGAGGTTATCCATGCCACAAGGGAAAATTGTGAAGGCTCTTAGTGGTTTTTACTATGTTCAAGATCAAGAGAGATTAGTTCAGTGTAGAGGAAGAGGTGTATTTAGGAAGAATAAGATAACACCTCTTGTAGGCGACGAGGTAGAATATCAAGCCGAAAATGACTTGGAAGGATATATTCTTGAAGTCTTTGAACGAAAAAATGAACTTGTAAGACCACCTATTTGTAATGTTGATCAAGCTATTCTTGTATTTTCTGCAGTAGAGCCTGATTTTAGTCCAACGCTTCTTGATCGATTTCTTGTACTAATTGAAGCAAATGAGATCATTCCAATCATTGTTATTAGTAAAACAGATCTTATATCCTCTGATAAAATAAGAGGAGAAGTTCAGTCTTATGCAAAAGATTATGAAAATGCAGGTTATACCGTCTTGTTAACCTCAACGGTCGAATCAACAGTTGAAAATGATTTGCTACCGTATTTAAATGACCATATTTCAGTTTTTGCAGGTCAATCAGGGGTGGGGAAATCCTCTTTATTAAATGTATTAAGACCGGATCTAGAATTGAAAACGAATGATATTTCTTCCCATTTAGGGCGGGGGAAGCATACAACAAGACATGTTGAACTTATTTCAGTAGGAACAGGTTTTGTAGCAGATACTCCTGGTTTTAGTTCACTGGATTTTACAGGTATTGAGGTGGAAGATCTTTCATACTGTTTCCCAGAGATGCGTGAACGAAGTAGTAGCTGTAAATTCAGAGGATGCACTCATGTCAAAGAACCAAAATGTGCAGTAAAAGAGGCTGTTGAAAAAGGAGAAATACCACAATACCGATATGAGCATTATTTAACATTCGTGGAAGAGATAAAAGATAGAAAGCCGAGGTATTAATATGATAAAAATTGCTCCATCGATTTTATCGGCAGATTTTGCTAAATTGGGAGAGGAAATCAAGGATGTTGAAAAGGGAGGTGCAGATTATATTCATGTTGATGTAATGGACGGCCACTTTGTTCCTAACATTACGATCGGACCACTTATTGTCGAGGCAATAAGACCAGTAACAAAGCTTCCTTTAGACGTTCATTTAATGATTGAACAACCTGATTTGTATATTAAAGAATTTGTCCGTGCAGGAGCCGATATTATCACTGTTCATGTAGAAGCTTCTAAACATCTGCACCGAACAATTCAACTTATTAAGTCTGAAGGAGTAAAAGCTGGTGTTGTGTTAAATCCACATACACCAATTGAGTCAATATTACACATTCTTGAGGATATTGATATGGTATTGTTTATGACTGTTAATCCGGGCTTCGGTGGGCAATCATTCATACCGCAAGTCTTACCTAAGATAAAGGCATTAGCTGATATGATTAAAGAAAAGAATCTTTCAGTTGATATAGAAGTTGATGGCGGGATTAATGAAGAAACAGCTAAGCAATGTGTTGCTGCTGGAGCAAATGTTTTAGTTGCCGGTTCTTTTATTTACAATAAGCCTGACCGTCATGCGGCAATTCAAAGTCTTAAGCAAGCAGTTCTATCTTAAGAACAAAACACCGTCATAAAATAAGTCAAAGAAACTCATCCTATTACAGTAGACTGCTAAGTGATAGGAGGGGGTAGAGTGAATATTTTAAGGGAAGATGTTGCCATAATTGAACAAGCGTTAAAGGTCGCTTCACAAAATAGTTCAGATTATGAAGAAATTTCTCAGTATGAGTCAGTATTACAAAGGCTTAAAAGCAGAAGTACTGACGCTCAGCATGATGGTTTTAGATATGATTATGATGATAATATGCAATAGAATGAAAGAAACGAAGTTCTGGCATTTCATATGCCAGACTTTTTTCGTAGTTAGGAGATAAAATGAAAACAATAGCACTAGTAGCAGGAGGTCCCAAGGAAAATCTTGCTGACTTAACAATATTTAATCAAAGAGAAATAATGTGGGTTGGGATAGATAGAGGTGTCCGTTATATTGAAGAAGCAGGATTTACACCTGCAAATGCATTTGGAGACTTTGATTCCATTTCGAGTGAAGAACATAAAAAGTTGAAAAAGGATCTTCCGCATTTATCTACATATCCTTCCGAAAAAGATCAAACAGATACTGAAATAGCTCTAGAATGGGCAATTAATCAAAGACCAGACCAAATTTATCTTTTTGGAGCCACTGGTGGACGAATTGATCATATGCTTGCAAATTTGTATCTCCTTATGAAATCACCCTCTACTCTATCAAAAATTGAATGTATTGATCGTCAAAATCATATCACGCTCTATGGCCCAGGAACATATAAAGTAAAGAGGAAAAATGAATTGCGTTATATTTCTTTTATCGCCTTAACCCCTGATGTCGTAGGCCTGACACTTGAAGGATTTAAATATCCTTTAAAAAATTGTCATATTAGGCTTGGCTCAACATTATGTATTAGTAATGAACTCATTTATGAAGTAGGTACTTTTTCTTTCCTAGACGGCATATTAATAATGATAAGAAGCCGAGATTAAATTGTTGGTAAAAGACAATAGGGGATAGCGTCATTTTTTTACAGAGTATGAATATAATTTAAAGAAATGATTTATTTTATTATGACGCTTGAGCACCTTTGAACAAGCATGAAGACTTGTTTAAGATTTGGTTGAGGAGGGAAACAATGAAATTTTATACGATTAAGTTACCGAAGTTTTTAGGAGGAATAGTTCGAGCAATGCTCGGTTCGTTTAAAAAAGATTAAGAAAAAAAGCACCGTGATTATCGGTGCTTTTTTTCTTAATCCAGTGTTTTCTCTATAAAAGAAAAAACAAAGCTGCAGAATGCGGCTTTATTTTAACTGGATTGATTTTATAGAATGTTAAAGTTAAACATCCATATAGAGAGAGCTTAATATAAATTAAACTCGCTCAACTTTACCTGATCTTAAAGCGCGAGCAGATACATATACTCTTTTCGGTTTACCGTTAACTAAGATGCGAACTTTTTGAAGGTTTGCGCCCCAAGTACGTTTGTTAGCGTTCATCGCGTGTGAACGTGCATTACCTGAGCGAGTTTTTCTACCAGTAACAACGCATTTACGTGCCATGTTATTCCCTCCTTACTACAAAAAAAACATACATATTTTACGTTAATCATGTACATTGCCATGAGATACTTTAATAATTTATCACAACTCAAATGAGATTGCAATACTTCAACGTTAGTCTTTCAAGAATTTTTCCTTGACATAGTTATTTAAGTATTGTTGTATAATAATAAAGGTTGTATTCAGTAACTAGGATTTTATAATCACTTTTAAAATGGGTATGCTTATAGTAAAATAATAAAAGCCAGTGCGAACAATTCCAAAGGGGGAACAAACATGTCCATTGAATTAAAAACAAAGTACGGACAAATCGATATTTCCAACGAGGTCATTGCAACTGTTGCAGGTGGAGCAGCGATCGACTGCTATGGTATTGTAGGAATGGCTTCAAAGAATCAAATAAAAGACGGTCTTACGGATATCCTAAGAAAAGAGAACTTTAGCAGAGGCGTAATCGTACGTCAAGATGACGATTCAATTAATATCGATATGTATATTATCGTCAGCTATGGTACAAAAATTTCTGAAGTCGCGCATAACGTTCAAACGAAAGTTAAGTATACGTTAGATCAGACGGTTGGACTTGCTGTTGATTCTGTTAATATTTTTGTACAAGGTGTTCGTGTAGCGAACCCATAGTAAGGAGGAAACTACCTGTGTCTATTACAACTTTAGATGGTAAGCAATTTGCAGAAATGATCTTGCAAGGTGCTAACCACCTATCGAATAATTCGAAATTAGTCGATGCGTTAAACGTTTTTCCAGTTCCTGATGGTGACACTGGAACCAATATGAACCTATCTATGACATCAGGAGCAAAAGAGGTAAGAAATAATCCTTCTGCTCATATTGGGAAAACCGGTAATGCGCTTTCGAAAGGCTTATTAATGGGTGCCCGAGGAAATTCCGGCGTTATTCTATCGCAATTATTTAGAGGCTTTTCGAAGTTTATTGAATCAAAAGCAAGCATTAATGCAAGTGAATTTGCTGCAGCACTTCAAGCTGGTGTAGATACTGCTTATAAAGCGGTAATGAAGCCTGTTGAGGGGACAATTTTAACTGTAGCAAAAGATGCAGCTAAAGCTGCTGTAACTGCTGCACAAAATGAAACTTCGATTGTGAAACTTATGGAAATTACATTGAAAGAAGCTGAAGCATCATTAAAGCGTACTCCAGATCTACTTCCTGTGTTAAAAGAGGTAGGAGTGGTTGATAGTGGCGGACAGGGCCTTGTATTTGTTTATGAAGGATTTCTTGCAGTTCTAAAGGGTGAAAAACTTGATACAACAAATGTGGCGACACCTAGTATGGATGAGCTTGTTAGTGCTGAGCATCATAAAAGTGTACAAAGCCATATAAATACGGAAGATATTGAATTCGGATATTGTACGGAATTTATGGTGCGATTTGAAAGTGGAAAAACTCCTTTTAATGAAGAAACGTTTCGTCAAGATTTAAGTCATTATGGTGATTCTTTATTAGTAATTGCTGATGATGAATTAGCTAAAGTACATATACATGCTGAACATCCGGGTGAGGTTCTATCATATGGTCAGAAATATGGAAACCTTATCAATATGAAAATTGAAAATATGCGTCAACAACATACTGATATCGTAGGTGAAAAACCACAAGTTCATTCTGAACAGAAAATCAAGAAAGAAAAGAACAAATACGGTATCATAACAGTGTCAATGGGAAAAGGTATTGCTGAATTATTTAGAAGCATTGGTGCTAATGAGGTTATTGAAGGTGGCCAAACAATGAATCCAAGCACAGAGGATATTGTTAAGGCTATTCATGATGTGAATGCTGAAAATATTATTATTTTACCTAATAACTCAAACATTGTGATGGCTGCTCAACAGGCGGCATCAGTAGTGGAAGAAAATGTTATTGTTGTCCCTTCCAAAACTGTTCCACAAGGAATGGCTGCTTTACTTTCTTTCAATCCTACGGTTGAGCCTGAAGAAGTTGGACAAATTATGTCGGATGCATTAGGTAATGTTAAGAGCGGTCAAATTACTTATGCGGTACGTGATACGAACATTGATGGACTTGATATTGCAAAAGGCGATTTTATGGGAATATCCAATGGGAAGATTGTTGTTACTGATCGTGATCAGCTTTCAGCATCTAAAAAACTCCTTTCTGAAATGATTACAGAAGATGATGAAATTTTAACAATCATTCAAGGAGAAGATGCAAGTGATGAAGAAGTCGAGCAGCTTCTAGCATTTGCTGAAGAACAGTTTGAAGATGTTGAAATTGAAGTTCATAAAGGAGAACAACCACTATATTCTTATATTTTCTCTGTGGAATAAATAAGAAAACCCGGCTTATTAGCCGGGTTTTCTTTTGTTTCTGTTAGAATAGAGATTTGCATTTATTAGAATAGTCCATTTTTTCTTGCTTTTCTTGATATAATAGTGTTTTTAAAAAATCTGTTAAACTAAAGTTACATGAATCATATGAAGAAAAAAGAGCAACTAGCTTCAACAATACCAGTGCTATAGGGGGAGTGTGTTTAATGAAATATAGAAGTGTTTTTGACATAATTGGACCTGTTATGATCGGTCCGTCGAGTTCACATACAGCTGGTGCGGCAAGAATTGGACGTGTTGCACGAACATTGTTTGGACGTGAACCTAAATGGGTTATCATTTCCCTTTACAACTCTTTTGCTAAAACCTATAAGGGGCACGGTACAGATGTTGCTCTTGTAGGTGGTTTGCTTGATTTTGATACCTTTGACGAAAGAATAAAATCGTCATTAGAAATAGCTAAAGAGAAAGAAATTAAGATAACGTTTATAGAAGAAGAAGCAGTGGCAGACCATCCGAACACAGCTAGACTTATTATTGGTGATGACTATGGACAGTTTGAATTAGTTGGGATTTCAATAGGTGGAGGAAAGATTGAAATAACAGAACTAAATGGTTTTGAATTAAAATTATCAGGAAATCACCCTGCTTTACTGGTTGTGCATAACGATCGATTTGGTGTAATTGCCGCAGTTGCCAATGTGTTGGCAAAATATGAAATAAACATCGGACATATGGATGTGTCCAGAAAAGAAGTTGGTCAGCTTGCTTTAATGACAATTGAAACAGATCAGAACATTACAAATGAAGTAATTGAAGAATTAAAAACATTAACAAATATATTACAAGTAACAAGAATTGATGATTAACAAAACAAAGTAGATGATATTTTTATACAACTATGACAAAATGAGGGGGATATCATCATGTTTCGTAACGTAGAAGAACTAGTAGGATTAGCGGAAAGTAAAGGGGTAAAAATCGCAGAGATCATGATTGAACAAGAATGTAGAGTGACAGATCGAACTCGAGAAGAAGTTTTATTACAGATGGAAAAGAACCTAGAAGTAATGGAACAAGCTGTTGAAAAGGGGCTGTCAGGAGTAAAGTCACACTCTGGTTTAACTGGTGGAGATGCGGTGCTCTTACAATCTTATCTTGAGAAGGGTAACTTTCTTTCCGGAGATACAATTTTAGATGCTGTAAGTAAGGCTGTTGCAACTAATGAAGTGAATGCTGCGATGGGGACAATTTGCGCCACGCCTACAGCTGGATCCGCTGGTGTTGTACCTGGTACACTTTTTGCCGTAAAAGATAAGCTGAAGCCAACAAGAAAAGAAATGATTGAATTTCTTTTTACTTCAGGCGCATTTGGTTTTGTAGTGGCTAACAATGCTTCCATTTCTGGTGCTGCTGGAGGTTGTCAAGCAGAGGTGGGCTCTGCTTCAGGGATGGCTGCTGCAGCAATTGTTGAGATGGCTGGTGGTACTCCAAGACAAGCTGCACATGCTATGGCGATAACATTGAAAAATATGCTCGGATTAGTTTGTGACCCTGTTGCAGGATTAGTGGAGGTCCCTTGTGTAAAAAGAAATGCAATGGGTGCTGCTAATGCAATGATTGCCGCTGATATGGCATTAGCAGGTATTACAAGTAGAATTCCATGTGATGAAGTAATTGATGCCATGTATCGAATTGGGCAAACGATGCCTACAGCATTAAAAGAAACTGCACAAGGGGGGTTAGCTGCGACTCCGACAGGTCAAAAGCTCAAAAGGGAAATATTTGGAGACTCGCACAAGTGACGTGAAAAATATGTTATTGAATCCTATTACCAACTTAAAAGGAGTTGGTAGTGAAACAGAGGAAGTACTAAATGATGTTGGAATTTACACGATTCATGACCTTCTTGAATATTTTCCATATAGATATGAAGATAATAGTTTAAAAGATTTAGAGGATGTAAAGCATGAGGAACGTGTTACTGTTGAGGGAAGAGTTCATAGTGAGCCTTCTCTCCAGTTTTACGGTAAAAAAAGGTCGCGTCTTACGTTCCGATTGTTAGTAGGACGATATTTGCTTTCGGTTGTTTGCTTTAATCGCCCTTACTTTAAAAATAAACTGTCTATTGATGCGACAGTTACTGTTACAGGGAAATGGGATAAACATAGACAAACGATTACAGTTTCAAATCTTTTATTTGGCCCAAAACAAGAAATATCAGGAATTGAACCTGTTTATTCTGTTAAAGGAAAATTAACAGTAAAAGGCATAAGGAAATTTGTTTCAATTGCCCTTAAAGATTATCTTGAAGGAGTTACTGAGCTCTTGCCTGATCATTTACTTAATAAATACAAGCTAATGACAAGAAAAGAGGCTCTTAAGACGATTCACATACCTGAGGAAAAAGAAGACCTTAAACAAGCGAGAAGACGCTTTGTTTATGAAGAGTTTCTTTTATTCCAACTCAAAATGCAGACGCTAAGGAAGGTTCAGCGAGAACAATCGAAGGGGTTGTTCATCAATTTTCTAAAGAAAAGCATAAGATTTTTCTTGATTCTTTACCTTTTCCATTAACAAATGCCCAAACACGTGTTGTAAATGAAATCCTAAGTGACATGACATCACCTTATCGAATGAATCGACTATTGCAAGGGGATGTTGGTTCCGGTAAAACGGTTGTTTCTGCTATTGCTATCTATGCAGCTTTCTTGTCTGGATACCAAAGTGCGTTAATGGTGCCTACCGAGATATTAGCTGAACAGCATGCTGAATCACTTTTTCAATTGTTTGAACCTTTTGGAGTTTCAGTAGCTTTGTTAACTAGTTCAGTTAAGGGTAAGAAAAGAAGAGACTTACTAGAAAGAGTAGCCAACAATGAAGTTAATTTATTAATTGGTACACATGCACTTATTCAAGATGATATCATGTTTCATAAACTTGGACTTGTTATTACAGATGAACAACACCGTTTTGGAGTTGAACAAAGGCGGCTGCTAAGAGAAAAAGGTGAACAGACCGATGTATTATTTATGACAGCTACACCAATACCTCGGACATTAGCGATAACTGCCTTTGGGGAAATGGATGTATCAATTATAGATGAATTGCCAGCAGGAAGAAAAACAATCGAAACCTACTGGGTAAAGCCTGATATGCTAGAACGTATATTAGCCTTTATTGAAAAGGAAGTTTCAAAAGGACGGCAGGCTTATGTTATTTGTCCACTTATTGAAGAATCTGATAAGTTGGATGTGCAAAATGCTCTTGATGTTCATGGTATGCTTACTCAATACTATAGAGGTCGCTATAAAGTAGGTCTTATGCATGGCAGGTTAAGCTCAGATGAAAAAGATGAAGTAATGAGGAGCTTTAGTCAAAACGAGGTTCATATTCTTGTGTCAACGACTGTTGTTGAAGTTGGTGTAAACGTGCCAAATGCTACCACAATGGTTATTTATGATGCGGAACGATTTGGATTATCTCAACTCCACCAACTCCGTGGTCGGGTTGGAAGAGGAAGTGATCAGTCATATTGTATTTTGCTGGCCGATCCTAAGTCAGAAACGGGGAAAGAACGTATGAAAATAATGACTGAAACAAATGATGGTTTTGTTCTCTCTGAGCGAGATCTTGAGCTTAGAGGCCCTGGTGATTTTTTCGGGAAAAAGCAAAGTGGTGTTCCTGTTTTTAAGGTTGCAGATATGGTTCATGATTACAGAGCCTTGGAAGTAGCAAGGCAGGATGCAGTTGAACTTGTAGGTTCGATGGAATTTTGGAAGGAAAATCAATATGAGGCTCTAAGAAACTACCTTACTAACTCGGGAGTATTAGATGGTGAAAAATTAGATTAATGCACAAGCTCTATAAATATCACAAAGTAAAACACTAAACCTGATAGATTTAGGACAACAATACTTTTTAGAAAACAGATTGCAATGACTTGCAATCTGTTTTCTTTATATATATACTACTATTAGTACCTAGTCTTAATAGTTCGGACGGTGTCGTATACATAATGAGGAAGAATAAGAAAGAGAGACAGTCTTTATTACAAGAAACAATTGCTATCACTCCATTTATAACAGATGAAGAATTAGCGGAAAAATTTCAAGTGAGTATCCAAACAATCCGTTTGGATCGCTTAGAACTATCAATTCCTGAATTAAGAGAGCGAATAAAACATGTAGCGGAAAAGAAACTAGATGATGAGGTAAAAGCGCTGCCGATTGAAGAAGTCATTGGTGAAATTATTGACCTTCAGCTTGATCATTCTGCGATCTCTATCTTAGAAATAAGAAAAGAGCATGTATTTAGTAGAAACCAAATAGCACGGGGACATCATCTTTTTGCACAAGCAAATTCGTTAGCTGTTGCTATGATAAATGATGAGCTTGCTTTAACAGCGAAAGCGAATATTCGATTTACCACACAAGTTAAAGAAAATGAACGTGTCATTGCCAAGGCTAAAATAGTAAAAAATGATCCTGAACAAAGACGAACATTAGTAGAAGTGAACAGCTTTGTGGGCAATGAATTAGTGTTTTCGGGTGAGTTTGAAATGTATCGCTCAAATCCAACACAAAGGTAGGTTACATAAATGAAGCTCGCAATTGATGCGATGGGTGGAGACAATGCACCACAAGCAGTAGTAGAAGGAGTAATGAAAGCTATCACTGCTTTTCCAGATTTAGAAGTAACATTAATAGGGCAAGAAGATAAAATTAAAACATACTTAACAGATTCCACACGAATCTCAATTTTACATACAGATGAAGTGATAGAAGCTACTGATGAGCCTGTTCGCGCGGTTAGACGGAAGAAAAATGCGTCGATGGTTTTGATGGCAAATGAAGTAAAAGAAGGAAGGGCAGATGGTTGTATTTCTGCTGGGAACACAGGAGCGCTTATGACAGCAGGTCTCTTTGTTGTTGGTCGAATCGAGGGAATAGAAAGACCTGCTTTATCACCAACTTTGCCAACATTAAATGGAAAAGGTTTTTTATTTTTAGATGTTGGTGCAAATGTAGA
This sequence comes from Metabacillus endolithicus, assembly GCF_023078335.1. GTDB lineage: Bacteria > Bacillota > Bacilli > Bacillales > Bacillaceae > Metabacillus > Metabacillus endolithicus. The sequence continues at coordinate 4,617,925 of NZ_CP095550.1, forward strand.
CGCTAAGCCGGAACATTTGTTGCAATATGCAATAATGGGTTCTATATATGTTGAGAAAGTTCGTGGAGTTAAAAATCCACGTGTTGGTTTGTTGAATGTAGGTACAGAAGATAAAAAAGGAAATGAGTTAACAAAACAAACTTATGAGCTTTTAAAACAAACAGATTTAAATTTTGTAGGAAATGTTGAATCAAGAGATTTAATGGAGTCCGTTGCTGATGTTGTTGTAACAGATGGGTTTACCGGAAATATAGCTTTAAAGACAATTGAGGGTACAGCTCTCTCTGTTTTTTCTATGCTTAAATCAGCTTTAACGAGTAACCTTAAGTCTAAAATTGCTGCGGGTATCCTAAAGCCTCAGCTAAAATCAATAAAACAACAGATGGATTATTCAGAGTACGGTGGTGCTGCGCTCTTTGGCCTTAAGGCACCTGTAATAAAAGCGCATGGCTCATCAGATGCTAATGCAATATACAATGCAATTCGCCAAACAAAAGATATGGTGTCTTATGATGTTGCTGAAACCATTCATGCATCGCTAAAAAGTATGAATAAAGAAGATTAACAGGATAGAAACGGGGGAACACTTTCATGACAAAAATCGCTTTTTTATTTCCAGGCCAAGGTTCACAAACTGTTGGAATGGGAAAAGGTTTTTATGAAGAAGTAGAATCATCCAAACAAATTTTTGATCAAGCAGATGAACGATTAGGTCAAGAATTATCAACACTTATTTTTGAGGGACCACAAGATACATTAACTTTGACTTATAATGCTCAACCGGCGCTTCTTACAACAAGTATTGCGATATTAAACCATTTCAAACAATTTAATATTCAACCAGAATATGTTGCTGGACATAGCCTTGGTGAATACTCAGCGCTTGTTGCAGCTGGTGTACTTCCTTTTGAAGATGCAGTTTATGCAGTTAAAAAGCGTGGAGAATATATGGACCAAGCGGTGCCGGCAGGACAAGGAGCTATGTCAGCGGTTTTAGGCATATCAGCTGAAGAATTAGAAAAAGTAACAGCTCAGGTTTCTGATGAAGGAGATTCGGTACAACTGGCTAACTTAAATTGTCCAGGTCAAATCGTTATTTCAGGTACGGCTGAAGGAGTTGAAAAAGCTTCAGCACTGGCAAAAGAAAATGGAGCGAAAAGAGCCATTCCACTTGTAGTTAGTGGTCCGTTTCATTCTGAATTAATGAAACCTGCTGCACATAAGTTTCAAGAGGTATTATCTCAATTAAACTTCCAAGATGCATCTATCCCAGTTATAGCAAACGTAACAGCTAAGCCGGTGAAAGAGAGTCATGAAATTAAAGACTTACTAGTAAAACAGTTATACTCTCCTGTAAGATGGGAAGAATCAGTAAAAACAATGATAGAAAATGGTGTGACGACGTTCATAGAAGTAGGTCCTGGTAAGGTATTAACAGGATTAGTGAAAAAAATTGACCGCTCTGCAACGATTCACAACGTTTTTGATCTTGAGTCATTACAAGCTACTGTAGAAAAGCTTAAGGAGGAACAATAAATGTTGGAGAATAAAGTTGCTCTTGTAACCGGAGCTTCTCGTGGAATTGGTAAAGCAATCGCATTGGATCTTGCGAGTAATGGAGCAAGCATTGCCGTGAACTATGCAGGAAATGAAGCGAAAGCAAATGAAGTTGTCGATGAAATCAAAGCAAATGGTGGAAATGCAATTGCCATTAAAGCTGATGTTTCAAATGGTGACGAAGTTCAAGCTATGATTAAAGAAGTATTAAATGAGTTCGGTCAATTAGATATTCTAGTAAATAATGCTGGAATCACAAGAGATAATCTTTTAATGAGAATGAAAGATTCTGAATGGGATGATGTAATTGACACAAACTTAAAAGGTGTTTTCCTTTGTACGAAAGCTGTAACAAGACAAATGATGAAGCAGAGAAACGGTCGCATCATTAATATTACATCTGTTGTTGGAGTTAGTGGTAACGCTGGTCAAGCTAACTATGTTGCGGCGAAGGCTGGGGTTATTGGATTAACAAAAACAACAGCAAAGGAACTGGCTTCAAGAAATATTACTGTAAATGCAGTTGCCCCTGGCTTTATCACAACTGACATGACAGATGAACTTAATGAAGATATAAAAGCAGATTTATTAAAACAAATACCACTTGCAACTTTAGGTGAACCTAGTGATATTGCTAATGTGGTAACATTCCTTGCTTCTGAAAAAAGCAAATATATAACCGGACAAACGCTGCATGTAAATGGCGGAATGGTTATGTAATCTCCCATATAGATGTAGAATCTATGTTTAGGGAGCTAAAATTATTGAAAATACTAGAGAGAAGCCTAGTTTTTCAATTAAAAATCATCTATAATACTTGAGGGGAGGTGAACGAAAATGGCAGATGTATTAGAACGTGTAACAAAGATCATCGTTGACCGCTTAGGCGTTGATGAAGCTGAGGTAAAATTAGAGTCTTCTTTTAAAGATGATCTTGGAGCAGATTCCCTTGATGTAGTTGAGCTTGTTATGGAACTTGAAGATGAGTTCGATATGGAAATTTCTGATGAAGATGCAGAAAAAATCGGTACAGTGGGTGACGCTGTTAACTACATAAATAGCCAACAGTAATGTTGATGATAAGTCCCGTATTTATTACGGGGCTTTCCCCCTTTTATTAGATATTTTTTAATAGTAAAATGTTAAAAGCAAGCCCCAAAACCTTTTTGCCCAGGTACGAAGCTCTCGTTACAAAACTTGAGTACGATTAACAGGTCATAAGCCACTTCATAATTCAAGGGAATAATGTCACCTTCAATTATGAAGTGTCTTATATAAGGATCAAGGCGTCGCTGCAGCTATAAAATTGGAGGTGCCTGATGATGGCAAGACATATAAATTATAAAGAAAGAAGATCTTTTGCTAAAAAAGCAGAGGAATTCAAAAAATTCCAGGAGCGTATTGGTCACACGTTTACCAATGAAAAACTTTTATACCAAGCATTTACTCATTCTTCTTATGTAAATGAACATCGTAAAAAGCCATATGAAGACAATGAAAGACTTGAGTTTTTAGGTGATGCTGTTTTAGAATTGACCATTTCTCAATATCTTTATAAAAAATATCCAATGATGAGTGAAGGAGAATTAACAAAACTGCGTGCCGCTATTGTTTGTGAACCTTCCCTGGTATCATTCGCGAATACACTTGCATTTGGTAGCTTAGTTCTACTTGGAAAAGGAGAAGAAATGACGGGTGGACGAGCTCGCCCTGCATTGCTTGCAGATGTTTTTGAAGCATTCATTGGTGCACTTTACTTAGATCAAGGTCTTGAATCTGTTGTTCAATTTTTAGATAAATTTGTTATCCCAAAAGTTGACGAAGGTGCCTTTTCTCATGTTATGGACTTTAAGAGTCAGCTTCAGGAGCTTGTTCAGCGTGATACTAAAGGGACACTTGAATATAAAATTCTCCAGGAAAAAGGACCAGCTCATAACCGAGAGTTTGTATCCACTGTATCTTTAAATGGTGAGGTTTTTGGCACAGGAAGTGGAAAGTCAAAAAAAGAAGCTGAGCAACATGCTGCACAAGAAGCACTTTCAAAGCTTCAACAAATAAATAAATAAGATGCTATGAAGGGCAGACTCATATGACGTATTGATGAGATGTCCTTTTTTTAAGGTTTTTACATGCTAACATTGATATTTTGCAATGATTGATACTATTTATATGAAGTCAAAATATCCAAATGTATGAACCGAGCTTCGACATATTGTGATAAAATATGAAGGAGTTTCTCATAGAATAGACCTATTAATAACATTTTCGAAACAAAATAACATAAAAGAAAATAGTAAGGAGGATCACAATGTTCCTCAAACGATTGGATATTGTAGGATTCAAGTCCTTTGCTGAACGAGTAACTGTTGATTTTGTAAAAGGTGTTACGGCAGTAGTTGGACCTAATGGTAGTGGTAAAAGTAATATAACAGATGGAATAAGATGGGTATTAGGTGAACAATCAGCTAAGTCTCTTCGCGGAGCCAAAATGGAAGATATTATTTTTGCTGGAAGTGACTCTAGAAGAGGAAATTTGAATGTAGCGGAGGTAACCCTTACTTTAGATAATGATGATTCTTTCCTCCCAATTGATTATCACGAGGTTAGTGTAACACGTCGTGTATATCGTTCAGGGGAAAGTGAATTTTTTATTAATAAACAAAGTTGCCGCCTAAAAGATATTGTTGATTTATTTATGGATTCTGGTTTAGGGAAAGAAGCTTTTTCCATAATAAGTCAAGGAAAAGTAGAAGAAATTCTCAGCAGTAAATCTGAAGAACGCAGAACCATTTTTGAAGAGGCTGCCGGTGTTTTAAAATATAAATCGCGTAAAAAGAAAGCGGAATATAAATTAGCTGAAACCCAAGAAAATTTAAACCGTGTTCAAGATATCCTTCATGAATTAGAAGGACAGGTTGAACCTCTAAAAATACAGGCTTCAATCGCTAAAGATTATTTAGAGAAAAAAGAAGAATTAGAGAAAATTGAAGTAGCGCTTACTGTTTTCGAAGTAGAAGAGCTGCACGGGAAATACGAAGCTCTTTCAAAATCTGTAGAAGAGGGAAAAGACCGTGAATTAAAGCTTGCTGCAACAATGCAAAAACGTGAAGCTGATGTTGAACGCATGAAAGAGCATCTTAGTGCTTTGGATGATTCAATTGATGATCTACAACAAGTTCTCTTATTAACGAGTGAAGAACTGGAAAAGCTAGAAGGTAGAAAAGAAGTCTTAAAAGAGCGAAAGAAAAATGCACATCAAAATAAAGCTCAGCTTGAAAGGACAATTGAGGAACTAACGGTTAAAATTTCTCAGTTAAGTCATGAAAAGCAAGAACAAGAGAATTTATTAACTTCGTATACAAATGAACTAGAAAAAATTAAAAGTGAACTGTCAGAAAAGCAAAAGCTTGCCTCCACTTATGATCAAAACCTTGATGAATCTATTGAAGAATTAAAAAGTGAGTATTTTGACCTGCTAAATGAGCAAGCTTCATCACGTAACGAGATAAATTACTTAGAAGAGCAGCTTTCACAGCAAGAAAGAAAAAATACAAGACTGCTAGATTCTAATCAAAGATACGTGACTGAGCGTCAAGAAATCTTAGAAAAGAAAATGAAGATTGAAGCAAATTATTCACTAATTGAAAAGCAATTATCAGATCAGATTAAAAGCTTTCGTGATACAACTGCGAAATTGGAAAACCTGAAGAATTCATATCAGAAAAAGGAGACAGCTCTTTATCAGGCTTATCAATTATTACAACAAACACGTTCACGAAAAGAAGTTCTTGAATCAATGCAGGAAGACTATGCAGGCTTTTTCCAAGGAGTAAAAGAAATTCTAAAAGCGAAAGATGAGCTTGGAGGAATTCACGGTGCTGTTGCTGAATTAATTACAACAGATAAGGAATATGAAACAGCGATTGAAATTGCCTTAAGTAGTTCTATGCAACATGTCGTTGTTCAAGATGAATCTGCAGCTAGAAAAGCTATACAATTTTTAAAGCAACATTCATTTGGACGAGCTACATTTTTGCCTCTATCAGTAATAAAGGAGCGTTCTATTAACCATCATGATTTAGCGTTGATTGAAAACCATCCTGCATTTGTTGGGCTTTGCGAAAAATCTTGTTAAGTATCAAGGTCAATTTCAATCAATTATTGGGAATTTATTAGGTACTGTCATTGTTACCTCAGACTTAAAGGGAGCAAATGATATTGCTAAGTTAATGAATTATCGCTATCGATTAGTTACCCTTCAAGGTGATGTTGTGAATCCTGGTGGCTCGATGACAGGTGGTGCGGTAAAACAAAAGAACAATTCTTTACTGAGTCGACAACGTGAACTAGAACAAATTGTAGAAAAGTTATCTGTAATGGAGCAGAAGACTGAGGAGCTTGAAAAAGATGTTAAATCCTCAAAAGAATCAATTCAACAGCATGAAAAAACGCTAGAGGAGCTTCGTTCTAAAGGTGAAAACCTTCGATTAGAAGAGCAAAAAATCCGTGGTAACATACGAGAGATAGAATTGAATGAAAAAAATGTAAATGATCATTTGAAATTATATGATTCTGAGCGAGAAGCCTTTGAGTCTGAGAAAACAAGAATGATCGGTCGAAAAGATGAACTTCAGGTGAAATTAAAAGAGATTTCAACAAGTTTGGAAAAACTCGATAAAGAAATCGAAGAATTGTCTGTAAAGAAGACAACACAACAAACGTCTAAAGATGAACTGCAGAATCAACTTATTGAATTAAAGGTAGTACATGCAAGTAAGCAGCAAGTGTATGAAAATCAAAAAGAAAAAGTTGAACGTATAAAATTAGACTTACAAGAATCTCAACAAAAGCATAAAGATGCATCTGAAGATTATTCACTTCTTTCAAATGAGATGAGTTCAAGTTCTTCAGGTGAGGAAAAACTAGATGAAGCTGCTAATAAGAAGCTACAAGACAAAAACAAAACAGTTGAATTAATAGCCAGCAGACGTGAAGAGCGTCTTCAGTTACAAGAAAAGCTTGAACATGAAGAGCGGGAGTTAAAAGAATTAAAACGTCAGGATAAACAGCTTCAAGATATTTTAAAAGATGAGGAAGTAAAGTTAAATCGATTAGATGTTGAACTTGATAATCGATTAAATCATCTTAGAGAAGAATATTTCTTAACATTTGAAGGGGCTAAAGAAAAATATAGTCTTGAAATAGAAGTTGATGAAGCGAGAAAACGTGTGAAGTTAATTAAACTTGCAATTGATGAACTTGGAACGGTAAACTTAGGAGCGATTGATGAATATGAACGTGTTTCTGAGAGATTTACGTTTCTAACAGAACAACGCGATGATTTATTAGAAGCAAAAGATACGCTATATCAAGTGATTGATGAGATGGATATCGAAATGAAAAGAAGGTTCGAACAAACATTTAATGCTATTCGTTCTCATTTCGAATCTGTTTTTCAGGCATTATTTGGTGGAGGACGTTTGAGTTGAAACTAACTGACCCTAATGACCTTTTAAATACTGGTGTTGATATTGTGGCTCAGCCTCCGGGGAAAAAACTTCAAAACCTTGGCTTGCTTTCTGGTGGTGAACGTGCCTTAACAGCTATTGCCTTACTGTTTTCTATTTTAAAGGTACGACCGGTTCCTTTTTGTGTACTAGATGAAGTGGAAGCGGCACTTGATGAAGCGAATGTACACCGATTTGCACAGTATTTAAAAAAATTCAGTCATGAAACACAATTTATTGTGATCACGCATCGGAAAGGTACCATGGAAGAGGCTGATGTATTATATGGTGTAACAATGCAGGAATCAGGTGTTTCTAAGCTTGTATCTGTTAGACTTGAAGAAACAAAGGAATTAGTGCAATCTTAGTGGAAAGGAAACGACAAAGATGAGCTTTTTTAAAAAATTAAAAGAAAAAATTACTCAACAAACAGATTCTGTTACTGAAAAATTCAAAGAGGGCTTTAACAAAGACAAGAGATTCTTTTGCTGGTAAAATGAATGATCTTGTAGCTAGATATCGTAAAGTGGATGAAGAGTTTTTCGAAGAGCTTGAAGAATTACTCATTAGTGCCGATGTTGGTGTTGCCACTGTTATGGATTTAATTGATGAATTAAAGATGGAAGTAAAACGTCAAAATATCCAAGATACGAAAGAAGTTCAAGCTGTTATTTCTGAAAAGCTTGTTGAAATATATGAAGGCAGCGATAATGATGAGTCGCTCAATAAATTGGAATTACAAGCTGGAAGATTAAATGTTGTTTTATTTGTAGGTGTAAATGGAGTAGGGAAAACTACGACTATTGGCAAGCTAGCACATAAACTAAAAAGCGAAGGAAATTCTGTTTTATTGGCTGCTGGTGATACTTTTAGAGCAGGAGCTATTGAGCAGCTAGAAGTGTGGGGAGAGCGAGTAGGTGTTGATGTTATTAAACAATCGGAAGGTTCTGACCCTGCTGCGGTTATGTATGATGCTGTTCAGGCAGCTAAGGCACGTAATGTCGATGTTTTACTCTGTGATACAGCTGGAAGACTACAAAATAAAGTTAATCTGATGAAAGAGCTTGAGAAGGTTAAGCGTGTAATCGAACGTGAAATACCTGGAGCTCCTCATGAAGTATTGCTTGTACTAGACGCAACAACAGGTCAAAATGCTATGACACAAGCAAAACAATTTTCTCAAGCTACAGATGTATCGGGAATAGTTCTTACAAAGTTAGACGGTACTGCAAAAGGTGGTATTGTGTTAGCGATTAAAGGAGAGCTTGATATCCCTGTAAAGTTTGTTGGTTTGGGAGAAAAAATGGATGATTTACAAGAGTTTAACACAGAACAATATGTTTATGGTCTTTTCTCAGGAATAATTGAAGCACAAGAAGAAGAGTAAATAATCATTATTAAAGCTATCAATTTCATTTATTGAGATTGTTAGCTTTTTTGTTTTATTCAAGACAAAACGTGAGTAAGAATGTACTTATACATCGTCGGTAGCACAACTTTCATATACAATTACTTGACAAGAAAAAGCTTCCTATGTAGACTAATAAGTTGTAAAGGTAATTCACTTAACAAAGGGGTGAATCGGCATGATGCTTGAAAAAACGACGAGACTTACGTATTTATTTGATTTCTATCAATCGTTGTTAACACCTAAGCAGAAAAGCTATATGTCGTTATACTATTTAGATGATTTCTCCCTTGGTGAAATTGCGGAAGAGTACGATGTGAGTAGACAAGCTGTTTACGATAACATTAAACGAACTGAAGCAATGCTGGAGCAATATGAAGAGAAGCTATTATTATTTCAAAAATTTCAAGAGAGACAAAAGTTAATGACAAAACTACGTGAATTTTCTCCTAACATTGAGAACAAAGCTATGTTTGATTCATTACTAAATGAACTTGAGAAATTAGATTAGGAGGCGGCATATTATGGCATTTGAAGGATTAGCCGACCGACTGCAGAATACGATGGCCAAAATTCGCGGCAAAGGGAAAGTATCTGAAGCAGATGTAAAAGAAATGATGCGTGAAGTACGCCTTGCTCTTTTAGAAGCGGATGTTAACTTCAAAGTCGTGAAGGACTTTATTAAGCGCGTAAGTGAGCGCGCTGTTGGTCAAGAAGTTATGAAAAGCTTAACTCCAGGCCAACAGGTCATTAAAGTAGTTAAAGACGAGCTGACTGAACTGATGGGTGGAGAGCAGAGTAAAATAGCTGTGTCTAACCGCCCGCCAACGGTTATTATGATGGTTGGTTTACAGGGTGCTGGTAAAACAACAACTACCGGTAAACTCGCAAATTTATTAAGAAAAAAGCATAACCGTAAGCCGTTACTTGTTGCTGCTGATATTTACCGTCCTGCGGCGATCAAGCAGTTAGAGACATTAGGTAAACAATTGGATATGCCTGTTTTCTCATTAGGTGATCAAGTTAGTCCAGTTGAAATTGCGACAAAGGCTTTAGCCCACGCAAAAGAAGAACATCATGATTACGTTATTATTGATACTGCAGGTCGTCTTCATATTGATGAAAATCTTATGGAAGAGCTTGAGCAGGTAAAAGAAATTGCGAAACCAGATGAAATTTTTCTTGTTGTTGATGCGATGACGGGTCAAGATGCGGTGAATGTTGCCAAGAGCTTTAATGAGCAGCTTGGGTTAACAGGTGTTGTTTTAACGAAACTTGACGGTGATACTCGTGGTGGAGCGGCACTTTCTATTCGGTCTGTTACTAATACACCTATTAAGTTTGTTGGGTTAGGTGAGAAGCTTGATGCTCTTGAGGCGTTTCATCCAGAACGGATGGCTTCAAGAATTTTAGGTATGGGTGATGTTTTAACACTTATTGAGAAGGCTCAAACAAATGTAGATGCTGAAAAAGCAAAAGAGTTAGAACAAAAAATGCGTACAGCATCCTTCACATTTGATGATTTCCTTGAACAGCTTGGTCAGGTGCGCAATATGGGACCATTAGAGGATCTAATTGGCATGTTGCCAGGGGCTAACAAGGTGAAGGGTACTTGAAAACCTTCAAGTTGACGAAAAGCAAATCAGTCATGTAGAAGCAATTATTAAGTCCATGACAAAAGCTGAAAAGATCAACCCTGAAATTATGAATGCTTCTCGAAAAAAGAGAATTGCAGTTGGTAGTGGTACATCCGTACAAGAGGTGAACCGACTATTAAAGCAATTTGAAGATATGAAAAAAATGATGAAGCAAATGACAAATATGTCAAAAGGAAAGAAAAAAGGCGGAATGAAGTTTCCGTTCATGTAATTCTATGATTTTAAGTCTCGTTTTTTAGAAAATATCATAGCAAAAAATAAGTTTTTTAAGGAAATTTTCTTCTGACAAGAAAAAAACCTTTACATCATATCACTTATTTGATAATATACTATCTTGTTGAAACATTTTCGGAGGTGCTTTATAAAATGGCAGTTAAAATTCGTTTAAAACGTATGGGAGCAAAAAAATCTCCTTTTTATCGTATTGTAGTAGCAGATTCTCGTTCACCACGTGATGGACGTTTCATTGAAGTTGTTGGGACATACAATCCAGTTGCTCAACCAGCAGAAGTGAAAATCAATGAAGAGTTAGCATTAAAATGGATGTCAAACGGTGCTAAACCTTCTGACACAGTTCGTAACTTGTTCTCTAACGAAGGCATTATGGAAAAATTCCATAACGCAAAAAATAGCAAGTAATGACTGTTAAGATGAAAGAGTTAATCGAAGCAATTGTTAAACCGCTTGTTGATTCTCCCGATTCTGTTGAGATAACTGAATTTGAACAGGAGCATCAAATAACTTATCGCCTTTCTGTTCATAAAGAAGATGTCGGCAAAGTCATTGGGAAACAAGGTCGTATAGCAAAAGCGATTCGAACTGTTGTGTATGCAGCAGGATCTAATTCATCTAAAAGAATCCAACTAGAAATTAATGACTAAAAAAGGGTGAGGAGGTTCCTCCCCTTTTTTTGTACGTAAAAAAAATAGTAATAAATCAAATTAGAAGATGAATGGTTTTTCAAAGTATTATGCTTGTAAATGGGAGGAACAATAATGAAGATACTCCACCAGGTTACAGTGAAGCAAATGATAACCGAAACAAGTAAGGAATTATTGATAAAACAATTTACACAGCGCAAAAAAAGCCTGAAACAGGAAATGGATCAATTATATTTTGAATATAAAAAACTAGAGAAAACGAGTAAACAGCTTGCTGGACCGTTCTTAAAAGAAATTGATAAAAGGCGGGAAAAGATTAAGCTAGTAGATTTTCAACTAGAACAAGTACATACATTACCAATTGGAAGCGAAATTAAAGATAAAGAAGTAGAAGCAATTGTCGAAGTAAATGTAGGGGACAATTGGGAAGAATTAATGAAAGAAAAAACGATTATCATTAGAGATGGAATCGTAGATCAAATACGCCTGAGGTGATTAATAATATGACAGAAAAATGGTTTAATGTAGGGAAAATCGTAAATACACATGGAATTAGAGGAGAAGTTCGTGTTATTTCAAAAACAGACTTTGCTGAAGAAAGATATGTGCCAGGTAACACTCTTTATATATTTAAAGAAGGTTCCGATCAGCCTATTGAAGTAGTTGTTGATAGCCATCGTGTTCACAAGAATTTTGATCTATTAACGTTTGAAGGAATGCCTTCAATTCAGGATGTTGAACAATTCAAAGGCTCACTGCTTAAAGTGACAGAATCACAACTTTCTGAATTGGAAGAGGGTGAGTATTACTTCCACGAAATAATCGGTTGTAAAATGTTTACCGATGAAGGTGAAGAAATCGGGACAATTAGAGAAATATTAGCAACTGGTGCAAATGATGTATGGGTAGTACAAAGAAAGATAGGAAAAGACCTCCTAGTTCCTTATATTGAAGACATTGTTAAAGAGATTGATATCGAAGAGAAAAAAATTGTTATTACACCTATGGAAGGGTTACTAGACTAATGAAGATCGATTTTTTAACACTTTTCCCAGAGATGTTTCAGGGGGTCTTGAATGAATCTATCCTAAAGAAGGCACAGGAAAAGGAAGCTGTTCAGTTTAACGTGATTAACTTCAGACAATATTCCTCCAATAAGCATCAAAATGTCGATGACTATCCCTATGGTGGAGGCGCTGGAATGGTGTTAACTCCACAACCCATCTTTGATGCTGTAGAAGATATTCGTAGTAAAGGGGATACTGAACCGAAGGTGATCTTGGTGTGCCCTCAGGGAGAACGTTTTACCCAGTCAAAAGCAGAACAATTAGCAAAAGAAGAACATCTTCTTTTTATCTGTGGTCATTATGAGGGGTATGATGAACGTATTAGGGAACATCTTGTAACAGAAGAGATCTCAATTGGGGATTTTGTTTTAACAGGTGGAGAACTCGCGTCAATGGTCATAACAGACAGTGTTGTAAGGCTTTTACCAGGAGTCCTAGGGAACGAAGATTCACCTGTACTAGACTCATACAGCTCAGGCTTACTAGAACATCCTCATTACACCCGTCCAGCAGATTTCAGAGGGTTACAGGTACCTGAAGTTCTTCTATCGGGGAACCATAAATTAATTGCAGAGTGGCGTGAAGAACAATCACTCCGAAGAACGTTTGAGAGACGTCCGGACCTACTAAAATCATATCCTTTAACTGACAAGCAAAAAACCTTGATAAAAAAATGGGAAAATGAGAACTAGCTATTGCAGCCTAACAGTCTATATGTTATGATAAATCTCGTGACTTGCAGATGAAAAGTTTTTATTTAAACTATTTTCCTTTATGCAGTCTTTTATAACGATGTTCCGCTGCAATAAAAGTATTGGAATGAGCATCTGTTGGAAGGAGTTGAAAACGATGCAAAAATTAATTGAAGAAATCACAAAAGAACAATTAAAAACTGATCTACCTGCATTCCGTCCTGGTGATACTGTACGTGTACACGTAAGTATTGTTGAGGGTACTCGTGAGCGTATTCAGGTATTTGAAGGTGTTGTGATTAAGCGTCGTGGTGGTGGAATCAGTGAAACATTTACAGTTCGTAAGATTTCTTACGGTGTAGGTGTTGAGCGTACTTTCCCTGTACACACACCAAAGATCGCGAAGCTAGAAGTAATTCGTCGCGGTAAAGTTCGCCGTGCTAAACTTTACTACCTACGTCAATTACGTGGTAAAGCTGCACGTATTAAAGAAATTCGATAAGATTGCTTAGTAGTCTACTAAGCCTCAAATATATGGGTCAGGTACACTGTCCGTATAGTTGAAAAGGAGCTTGTTACCTAACAAGCTCCTTTTTCAATAAAAAGGCAGGCTGTTTCATCACATGAATAGTAAACTCACCATACAAGTATAGTAATAAACAAATGATGGACATAATGATTGCTAGAAGCAGGTGAATTGAATGACCAAAAAGAAAAATGAACTTTTTGAATGGATAAAAGCATTGGCTATTGCCGTTCTTTTAGCAGCTATTATTAGGTATTTCTTGTTTGCTCCTATTGTATTGATGGGTTCTCAATGATGCCAACTTTACATACACAAGATCGAATGATTGTTAATAAATTATCATACAAAATTGGAGAACCTGAACGTTTTGATATTGTGGTCTTTCATGCAACTTTAGAAAAAGACTATATAAAACGAGTAATAGGTTTACCGGGTGATAAAGTAGAATACAAAAACGATACGTTATACATTAACGGAGAAGCGTATGAAGAACCCTATCTTAATGAATATAAAGACGATTTAATTGACGGCCCGCTAACAGAACCTTTTGACCTCGATGGCATTATTGGGCAGGATACTGTACCAGAAGGTCATTTATTTGTTATGGGGGATAACAGAAGGCAAAGCAAGGATAGCAGACATATAGGGACAATACCGATAGAAGAGGTCATGGGTAAGGCGAGCTTAGTTTATTGGCCAGTATCAGATATACGGTTTGCTGAGTAATTTAAAGAAGGTGTTATGTAATGACGATACAATGGTTTCCAGGACATATGGCAAAAGCGAGAAGACAGGTTACTGAAAAGATAAAACTTATTGACATTGTTTTTGAACTTGTAGATGCGAGAATTCCTATGTCTTCTAGAAATCCGATGATAGATGAAATTGTTTCATCCAAACCAAGAATAGTACTTTTGAACAAAGCTGACAAAGCTGATGATTCAATTACTAAGCAATGGATTGAATATTTTAAAGAACAAGATATACCCGCCATTGCTATAGACGCTCAATCTGGAACAGGATTAAAACAAATCACGGCATTGTCAAAAGTTCTTCTAAAAGAGAAATTTGATAAAATGGCTGCGAAGGGAATTAAACCTCGTGCCATACGTGCATTGATTATTGGTATCCCGAATGTTGGGAAATCCACTCTTATTAATAGACTCGCTAAAAGAAATATTACAAAAACAGGAGATCGTCCGGGGGTAACGACAGCACAACAATGGGTAAAGGTTGGAAATGAGCTAGAGCTTTTAGACACACCTGGTATCCTTTGGCCGAAGTTTGAAGATCAATTAGTCGGTCAAAAACTTGCAACAACAGGAGCAATCAAGGATACTATTTTAAATCTGCAAGAAGTCACTGTTTTTGCATTAAACTTTTTGAAAGAACATTATCCTAAAAGGTTGTTAGAGCGTTATAATCTTAATGAAATTCCTGAAGAAATAGTCCCGCTATTTGATGAGATCGGGAAAAAACGGGTACTGTATGGTATCCGGGGGTTATATTGATTACGATAAAACATCTGAATTAATTTTAAGGGAAATAAGAACAGATAAGTTAGGGAAATTATCTTTTGAAACTCCTGCTGATTTCCAAGATAAATAAAACATTTTTAATCTGACCCGCATTTAATTATGACGGGTCTTTATTAATTTGAATTACGGTCGATATAATGATAAAGAATAATTTTAGATATTTACATATATAAGACAAAACATGTGCATGAGGAGAACTAAAAATGCCATTAACAACAAAAGAAGTACAAAAAAAATTAGTGGAAATTACGGATATGCAAGATCCGTTTCTTAAAGAGTGTCAAGCTGATACAAGAAAAGGAGTACAGCAACTCGTTGAAAGATGGTTTAAAAACTACGAACACGAGAAATTGTTACAGAAGCAATATTATGAAATGCTTAGTTACGAAAGAGCAGCAAAACAGGAGGGTTTTGAGTTTATTGCTGGAATCGATGAAGTTGGCAGAGGACCTCTAGCAGGACCTGTAGTTGCTGCAGCTGTCATTTTAAAAGAAGATTGCTATATCCCCGGCTTAACGGACTCTAAAAAACTTTCTGAATCTATGAGAAATCACTACTATGATTTAATAAAGGAAAATGCGGAAGCGATAGGTATTGGCGTTATCTCACCAGATATAATTGATAAAGTTAATATATACGAAGCTACAAAATTAGCGATGAAAAAAGCAATTGATGAATTAGCTATTCAGCCAACTTATTTACTACTTGATGCGATGAAGTTAGATCTGCCAATTCAGCAGGAGTCTATTATTAAAGGAGATTCAAAAAGTGTCTCTATTGCTGCAAGTTCTGTAATTGCTAAGGTAACACGAGATAAAATGATGGTCGATCTTTCGAGTAAATATCCACAGTATGGATTTGAGCAACATATGGGATACGGGACAAAATTCCATCTAGATGCGCTAAAAGAGTTTGGGGTAACAGAACACCACCGTAGGAGTTTTGCGCCTGTAAAGGAGTTGTGCAACGTCCTATAAGACTATTAAAGTAGGATGTGGTAAAAAAAGAGGCATTTTTAGAAGGGAGGAAAAGGCTAATGGTTTATCCACTTGCAATAAAAAATCTTATTCAGACTACTGTTGAACAAATGACCATGCCCCAAAACCAATTAACATTAAAAGAAAATCAAGTCGTAGTTGGACATGTTCTGAAGCTCTTTCCTGACCAAAAAGCTCTTATTCAAGTTGGGCAATCTAAGCTTGTTGCACAGCTTGAGGCACCAATCAATGCCTTACAAAATTACTGGTTCCGTGTTAAAGGATCTAATCAACAAGGTATTGAGCTGAAGATTATTAAATCAGTGGAAACTGATAAACTATCAAAACATGACGCGTCTGCTAAGGACTTTCTTTCATTATTTCAGCAGAAACCAACAAAGGATAATATACTACTTTCAAATGCTTTGTTAAAGGAAAATATACCAGTTACAAAGGAGCAGCTGGTATCAGCAACTGAGATAGTAAAAAACACACCGAAAAGTTTGATTCCCCAAACAATTGATGCTATTAAATTTGCCCTCAAACAACACTATCAACTTTCGGAAAATGTTGTAAGTTCTCTAGTTCAAGCTAATTCTAAAATCCCTTTAGCTAAGCAAATGGATACACTTTTTCAGTCACTTCAACAAGTGGACCAGCCTAAAGACCAAGTCAACCAATTGCGTTCCATTTTGGCCAATGTTATACAAAAACCGGTTGAACAGACGGTGGAGAGACTCTTTCAACCGGAGTTTATCAAAACTCTTTCAAATGATGAACAAAAGGTCCTAAAGGGAATAAATCAAAACGATGCTCTTCAAATGAGCAGATTAAAACAAGTAGTAAAAGAAGTGTTTCAACATACTAGTACTCCTTTACAGTCTATTCAACCACAGGATCGTGCTGAAATAACTCAGTTCAGCCAAAATGAAATAGATATTATTCAAAAAATAGTTAACAAGATCCCTGTATTTTCATCAAAAGAAGATGTTCTTTCTCTTTTCTTTCATCATAGAAATGAACAATTTGAATGGCAAAAGCTTAATATGAATTTGGAATCTGGAAACGCGAGAGAATTCCAAATACTTAAAGAAACATTACTAGCTGCTAGCAAGGAGCTAGAAGGGTCTGTTATAAAGGAACAAGTGGATCAGCTTACAAACCGTTTAAACGGACAAACTCTGCTTCAGCAAGACACTGGGCCGACGACGCAATTTATTACACAAGTCCCGCTTTTTGCTCTAAATCAAACAGATTTAACTATTCAATGGAATGGGAAAAAACGTTCAGATGGAACAATCGATCCATCTTTTTGCCGAATTCTTTTTTACCTACAGCTTCCTAACCTGTCTGAAACAATGATTGATGTGCAAATTCAAAACAGAGTGATGACGATAACGCTTATTAATAATAATGAGCATTTAAAAGAACTTGTTTCATCTAGTAGTGAAGAGCTGAAAAAGGGCCTTCAGACTATGAATTATAAGGTGACTTCGGTTCAAGTAAAGCCATTTGAAGTAGAAAAGAAAATTAGTTCAAATTCAAATTTTTCTGGTGTTAATACTTCTTATACAGGAGTTGACTTTAAAATATGATAAAAAAGGAAGAACCAACAAAAGCAATTGCCTTAAAATATGATCAAAATAAAGAAAATGCACCTAAAGTCATTGCGAAAGGAAAAGGTCTGATTGCAAAAGAAATTCTTGAAACAGCAAAAGAACATCATGTACACGTACATGAGGACCCGGCACTTGTGGAACTCTCTAACAAAATTGGAAATTCATCAACAAATACCTGAAGAGCTTTATGAAGCTGTTGCAGAAATATTCGCTTTTGTTTATACGTTAGATAAAGAGCTATCAACATAAGAGATAGAATAATATAGTGACTACCCTTAAGAGTTTAGGCTGTTTATGTTTAATATATAGACTACCTACATTTCTTAGGGTTTTTAATGTTCAAAATGTATTTATTTTACTTTTAATTTTTAAAAATTTTATTGTAAAAAAATAAAAATTGACTTGAATTTTACTATTTTATGTGTAATTGTAGACAAGGTTCGAACTATTATATAAAATGAAAGCGCAGTCTAATTTTATATTGCAAATTGGTTAGGAGGATGGCTAATGAATATCCATGAGTACCAAGGGAAAGAACTCCTTCGCAAATACGGAGTATCTGTACCAAACGGACGAGTGGCTTTTTCTGTAGATGAAGCGGTAGAAGCTGCAAAAGAGCTTGGAACAGACGTAGTAGTGGTAAAAGCACAAATCCATGCAGGTGGACGCGGTAAAGCAGGCGGGGTAAAAGTTGCAAAAAACCTTGACGAAGCACGTACATATGCAGAAGAAATTCTTGGGAAAACACTTGTAACTCACCAAACAGGTCCAGAAGGTAAGGAAGTTAAACGTCTTCTAATTGAAGAAGGTTGTGACATTAAAAAAGAATACTACGTTGGTTTAGTACTAGATCGTGCTACATCTCGAGTAGTTTTAATGGCTTCTGAAGAAGGTGGAACTGAAATTGAAGAAGTAGCGGAAAAAACGCCAGAAAAAATCTTCAAAGAAGTGATTGATCCTGCGGTTGGACTTCAAGGCTATCAAGCTAGAAGAATTGCATTCAACATTAATATTCCTAAAGAGTTAGTTGGTAAAGCAGTTAAATTTATGATGGGATTATATCAAGCATTTGTTGAAAAGGATTGCTCAATTGCAGAAATCAATCCATTAGTTATCACTGGTGATGGCAACGTAATGGCTCTTGACGCAAAATTAAACTTTGATTCAAATGCATTATATCGCCATAAAGATATTGTAGAATATCGTGATTTAGAAGAAGAAGATCCAAAAGAAATCGAAGCATCTAAATATGATTTAAGTTATATCTCATTAGACGGTAACATCGGCTGTATGGTAAATGGCGCTGGTCTTGCAATGTCAACAATGGATATTATTAAGTATTATGGCGGCGAACCTGCAAACTTCCTTGATGTTGGGGGCGGTGCAACTGCAGAAAAAGTTACAGAAGCATTCAAAATTATTCTTTCTGATAAAAATGTTAAAGGAATTTTCGTTAATATCTTCGGTGGAATCATGAAATGTGATGTTATCGCAGAGGGTGTAGTTGAAGCTACGAAACAAGTTGGCTTAGAGATTCCTTTAGTTGTACGTCTTGAAGGTACAAATGTTGATTTAGGTAAGAAAATTTTAAATGAATCTGGATTAAATATTACTTCTGCAGAGTCTATGGCTGACGGCGCACAAAAAATAGTTTCATTAGTGAAGTAAGAAAGGCAGGGGACAAACATGAGTGTATTTATTAATAAAGATACGAAAGTAATCGTACAAGGTATCACTGGTTCTACAGCGTTATTTCATACAAAACAAATGCTTGAGTATGGCACAAATATCGTTGGTGGAGTTACACCTGGTAAAGGTGGAACAGAAGTAGAAGGTGTACCTGTTTTCAATACAGTTCAAGAAGCAGTTCAAGCGACTGGTGCAAACGCGTCTGTTATTTATGTACCTGCTCCTTTCGCAGCTGATGCAATTATGGAAGGTGTAGACGCAGAATTAGATTTAGTTATTTGTATTACAGAGCATATTCCAGTTATGGATATGGTGAATGTTAAACGCTACATGGAAGGTAAGAAAACTCGCCTTGTAGGACCTAACTGCCCTGGTGTGATTACACCTGAGGAATGTAAAATTGGAATTATGCCTGGCTATATTCATAAGAAGGGTCATGTTGGTGTCGTTTCACGTTCTGGTACTCTTACTTATGAAGCAGTTCATCAATTATCACAAGCTGGTATTGGTCAATCTACTGCTGTAGGTATCGGAGGGGATCCTGTTAACGGGACGAACTTTATCGATGTTCTCAAAGCTTTTAACGAAGATGAAGACACATATGCAGTTATCATGATTGGTGAGATCGGTGGTACAGCTGAAGAAGAAGCTGCTGAATGGGTTAAAGCAAATATGACAAAACCTGTTGTAGGCTTCATCGGTGGTCAAACAGCACCTCCTGGAAAACGTATGGGTCATGCTGGTGCGATTATTTCTGGTGGTAAAGGTACTGCTGAAGAAAAAATTAAAACAATGAATGCTTGTGGAATTAAAGTGGCTGACACTCCATCTGTTATGGGTGAAACACTTATTTCTGTTCTTGAAGAACAAGGTTTATTAGAAAAATGTAAAACACACTAAATCATTCAATGGTAGGAACAGGTTTTTAACCTGTTCCTATTAATCGTAGAAAAAAACAGGAGGATTTTATGGACGATGTAACAAAAAAGTTATTTTTGTTAGCTCATTGTAAGGAACTTAATAGCCAAATTATTTATAAATTACTAACTATAGATCCATCGTTGCAGATTTTTTTTCAACTAAAAGATGGTGAATGGTTAAATTATTTTAATGTGAAGAAACATAAAATAGATAACATAAAAACTGAGTATTATTCTTACTCAGCTGATCTCCTCATTAAAAAATATAATCAGCAAAACATTTCTTTTCTTCCCCTTTTTGATCCTAATTATCCTTATTTGTTAAAGCAAATCGCTGATCCGCCTCCATTTTTATTTTATAAAGGTAATATTACCCTTGCTTCTCGTAAAAAGCTTATTAGTGTAGTAGGTACAAGGTATCCGTCTGAATATGGTGTTAAAGCACTTGAGCATGTGTTAAAGCCTCTTATCCAAGAAAAATGGGTTATTGTAAGTGGTTTAGCTAAAGGAATCGATACTTTAGCACATGAAGCAGCACTAAACCATGGGGGTGAAACAATTGCAGTAATTGGTGGAGGATTAGAGCATATATATCCTAGGCAGAATCAAACGTTGGCAAACAAGCTAATGACTTCACATCTAATTCTTTCAGAACATTCTCCTTCAACATCACCTCAAAAATGGCATTTTCCTAAAAGAAATCGAATTATTAGTGGAATTTCTTTGGGGACACTTATTATCCAAGCTAAGCAAAGAAGTGGTTCACTAATAACTGCACATCAAGCATTGGAGCAAAACCGAGAAGTGTTTGCCATACCGGGATCTATTTTTGATGAGTGTAGCATTGGTGGAAATGAACTAATACAAAACGGGGCAAAATTAGTACAACATGCATCACATATATTTGAAGAATTTCCTCAAGAAGTTGAAATGTAAATTCAGGTGTTTTTTTGACAATTTAGTAAAAATATTCATGTTATTTCAGCTTGAATTAGGATATGATTAGTGTAATTTCTTTTTATTATGTTTGACAAATGATATAGGAATATTTAATAATAGTGGAGATTTAAGTATAGATTTTGAAGAAACACAGTGATAATGGGAGTTTAATCAAATCTACTTAGTTATTAACTACTTGGAGGAAACCCCTTCATTGTATAAATAGACATTTAATTAATGAAGTAAAAATTTTACGAAATATAAAAGAGAGAATACCTCTTAAGGAGGATACCAGGCATGTCGGACTATTTAGTCATTGTGGAATCACCTGCAAAGGCGAAAACAATCGAACGTTATTTAGGGAAAAAATATAAGGTAAAGGCATCGATGGGTCATGTGCGTGATCTACCAAAAAGTCAAATTGGTGTTGATGTTGAACATAATTTTGAACCAAAATACATTACTATAAGAGGAAAAGGTTCAGTACTTAAAGAATTAAAAACAGCTGCTAAAAAAGCAAAAAAAGTATACTTAGCGGCTGACCCGGATCGCGAAGGGGAAGCGATTGCATGGCATTTAGCACATAGTCTTGACGTTGATGTAAACTCTGATTGCCGTGTAGTATTTAATGAAATTACAAAAGATGCTATAAAAGAATCTTTCAAGCATCCACGCTCAATCAATATGGATTTAGTTGATGCCCAACAAGCGAGACGTGTATTAGACCGATTGGTTGGTTATAAAATAAAGCCCGATTCTTTGGAAAAAAGTAAAAAAAGGGTTAAGTGCAGGGAGAGTTCAATCTGTAGCTGTACGTTTAATTATTGATCGGGAAAATGAAATTAAAGAATTTGTACCAGAAGAATATTGGTCAATTGAAGGTCAATTTTTAAAAGGTCAAAAAGAATTTGATGCTTCTTTCTATGGAATAAATGGAGAAAAGCAAGATCTTAAGAATGAATCAGAAGTAAAGGCTGTTTTGAGTAACATTAAAGAAAATAAATTTAAAGTGGAAAAGGTGACGAAAAAGGAAAGAAAAAGAAATCCAGCCGTACCTTTTACAACTTCCACTCTTCAACAAGAGGCAGCGCGTAAGCTGAATTTTAGAGCAAAGAAAACGATGATGATTGCTCAGCAATTATACGAAGGTATCGATTTAGGTAAAGAAGGCACTGTTGGATTAATTACCTATATGAGAACGGATTCTACCAGAATATCAGAAACGGCCCAGACTGAAGCAACTGGTTACATTACTGAAAAATATGGTGAAGAGTTTATTGGCACACAAGCAAAAACAGCGAAGAAAAACAGTAATGCTCAAGATGCCCATGAAGCAATTCGTCCAACATCAGCCTTACGTGATCCAGCATCAATAAAAGAATTTCTGAGCAGAGATCAGTTAAGATTATATAAACTGATTTGGGAAAGATTTGTTTCTAGTCAAATGGCACCAGCTGTATTAGACACAATGAGTGTTGACCTTGTAAATAACGGTGTCATGTTTAGAGCTACAGGTTCTAAAGTTAAGTTTCCTGGATTTATGAAAGTATATGTTGAAGGAAACGACGATCAAATTGAGGAAAAAGATAGATTACTCCCGGATTTAAAAGAAGGCGATGAAGTCTATTCAAAGGATATCGAACCAGCGCAGCATTTTACACAGCCGCCACCACGGTACACGGAGGCTCGTCTTGTAAAAACGTTGGAGGAACTAGGAATAGGTCGACCATCGACTTATGCACCTACACTAGATACGATACAAAAGCGCGGATATGTTTCACTCGATAATAAACGTTTTATCCCTACTGAGTTGGGTGAAATCGTTTTAGAACTGATCAGAGAGTTCTTCCCAGAAATAATCAATGTTGAATTTACAGCAAATATGGAAAATAGCCTTGATGAAGTTGAGGATGGCCATATTCAGTGGATTCAAATTATTGACAATTTTTATAAGGATTTTTCTCCAAGACTTGAAAAAGCAGAAAATGAGATGGAGAAAATTGAAATTAAAGATGAACCAGCTGGTGTTGATTGTGAAGAATGTGGTCATCATATGGTTTATAAAATGGGTAGATATGGAAAATTTATGGCTTGCTCAAATTTCCCGGATTGCAGAAATACGAAGCCAATTGTAAAAGATATTGGGGTAAAATGTCCAAGTTGTGATGAAGGAACAATTGTTGAACGAAAGTCAAAAAAACGCCGCATTTTTTATGGCTGTGATCAATATCCTGAATGTGAGTTTTTATCCTGGGACAAACCAATAGCAAGAAGTTGTCCAAAATGTAATCATATGTTGGTTGAGAAAAAGCTTAAAAAAGGTGTTCAAGTTCAATGTATGGAATGCGATTATAAAGAGGAACAACAAAAGTAGGTGAGCAACTTTATGCTCACCTTTTTTAACTTATATTTTTTAGGACAACATAAGTAATAAGAATAAATGCCATTCTACATAAGGTCTTTTTAATTAATGGAGGGTCATGTCACGATGAATCAAGATGTAGTTGTAAATGTAGTAGGTGCTGGTTTGGCTGGAAGCGAAGCGGCTTGGCAATTAGCCAAAAGGGGTATTCAAGTAAAACTGTATGAAATGCGACCTGTAAAGCAAACACCTGCCCATCATACTGATAAATTTGCAGAGTTAGTTTGCAGTAACTCATTAAGAGCAAACAATTTAACAAATGCTGTCGGTGTATTGAAAGAAGAAATGAGAATTCTAGACTCTGTTATTATAAAGGCAGCAGATGAGTGTGCAGTTCCGGCTGGTGGAGCACTTGCTGTTGACCGGCATGAATTTGCCGGTAAGGTGACAGAGTTAGTAAAAGGTCATCAAAATGTAACTGTTATGAATGAAGAGGTAGAAGAAATTCCTTCAGGACCAACGATTATCGCAACAGGTCCACTGACCTCCAAAAGCTTATCAGAACAATTAAAAACTTTAACAGGTGAAGAGTATTTATATTTCTATGATGCAGCTGCTCCAATAATTGAGAAAGATAGCATCGATATGAACAAGGTATATTTAAAGTCCCGATATGATAAAGGCGAAGCAGCCTACCTTAATTGTCCTATGACAGAAGAGGAATTTGATCGATTTTATGAAGCTTTAATTGCTGCGGAGACCGTGCCATTAAAGGAATTCGAAAAAGAAATATTCTTCGAAGGATGTATGCCTATTGAAGTGATGGCACAAAGAGGAAGAAAAACAATGCTCTTTGGCCCTTTAAAGCCAGTAGGTTTAGAAGATCCGAAAACAGGGAAAAGACCATTTGCTGTGATACAACTTCGACAAGATGATGCAGCTGGAACTTTATATAATATTGTAGGATTTCAAACACACCTAAAATGGGGACCGCAAAAAGAGGTTCTTTCCTTAATTCCAGGTTTAGAAAACGCAGAAATAGTTCGATATGGCGTTATGCATCGTAACACGTTTATTAATTCACCAAAACTTTTAAGATCAACTTACCAATACAAAGGCCGGGACGATTTGTTTTTTGCTGGTCAAATGACGGGTGTTGAAGGATATGTCGAGTCTGCCGCATCAGGGTTAGTTGCAGGAATAAATGCTGCACATCTTATTTTAGGAAAAGATTTAGTGGACCTACCAAATGAAACAGCTATTGGGAGTATGGCCCAGTATATTACAAATGCAAACGCCGATAACTTTCAACCAATGAATGCAAATTTTGGGATTTTTGCTCCATTACCTGAGCGTATAAAGAGTAAAAAAGAACGTAATGAAACGCTGGCAAATCGCGCGCTAGAAACAATTCAAAAAATTTCGAAAAATTTATAGAAATTATTTGCAAAGTACTACTATTGTTGTGATAACATTTAGTAGCCCTTGTGTTGTTTGTGAGGTGTAAAATGTGAGAAATGTTAAGAATTATTTAAATTTGTTTATTGAATATTTACAAATAGAGAAAAATTATTCAAAATATACAATTGTGAATTACAGCAAAGATATTGAGGATTTTTTTCTTTTATGGAAGAACAAGCAATGATCCATCTAGAAGACATGACATATAATGATACACGTTTATACTTAACGAAGTTACATAATAAAAAGTATTCTAGAAAAACAATATCAAGAAAAGTATCAACTCTTAGAAGTTTTTATAAATTTCTTGTTAGAGAAGAGATACTAACTGAAAATCCATTTACACTTGTTACATTGCCAAAAAAGGAGCAAAAAATTCCAAAATTTCTTTATGAAGAGGAAGTTGAGCAACTTCTTACCATATCTGACTGTAATACTCCTCTTGGGCAACGAAATCAAGCGCTCATTGAAGTGCTTTACGGTACTGGGATCCGTGTAAGCGAATGTTGCAACATTAAACTATCAGATATTGATTTTTTTATTGAAACGATTCTTGTATATGGAAAAGGTGGAAAGCAGCGATATGTTCCTTTCGGTAGCTATGCTCATGATGCAATTGATCAATATTTATCGGTTGGAAGAAAGGTGTTAATGAGCAAACTGAAGGTAAGTGATCAACACAATTATTTATTTGTGAATCATCGTGGGACACCGCTTACAGATCGTGGTGTAAGACATGTTTTAAATGACATGATAAAAAAAGCAGCATCAACACTTCATATTCATCCACATATGTTGCGCCATACATTTGCTACACATCTGTTAAATGAAGGTGCAGATATGAGAAGTGTACAGGAGCTTTTGGGTCATGAACATTTATCATCTACACAAGTATATACACACGTCACAAAGGAGCATTTGCAACGAATCTATATGTCCCATCATCCTCGGGCATAAAGGACTCAATTTAGGAGGTAGAACTATGTCTGAATTTCATGCAACAACAATATTTGCGATTCAACATAATGGTAAAGCTGCGATGGCAGGTGACGGTCAGGTAACTTTTGGGAATGCTGTTGTTATGAAACATACAGCTAAAAAGGTAAGAAAGCTTTTAATGGTAAAGTAATTGCTGGATTTGCAGGATCTGTAGCTGATGCATTCACACTATTTGAGTTATTTGAAAATAGACTTGAAGAGTATAATGGGAATTTGCAAAGAGCTGCTGTTGAGCTAGCAAAGGAATGGCGTAGCGATAAAGTGCTAAGAAGACTTGAAGCTATGCTGATTGTTATGGATGAAAATGATCTTCTTTTAGTTTCAGGAACAGGTGAAGTGATTGAACCAGATGATGGGATCTTAGCAATTGGTTCAGGTGGTAATTATGCCTTGTCAGCTGGTCGTGCATTGAAGAGATTTTCAGGTGATTCCTTATCTGCAAAAGAAATTGCTGAGGGTGCTTTAACAATTGCAGGAGAAATTTGTGTTTATACAAATCTAAATATTATTGTCGAAGAACTTTAATAAGGGAGGCAAATAGTATGAATAAACAGTTAACCCCTAAAGAAATTGTTGAGCGTTTGGATCAATATATTATAGGACAAAAGGATGCAAAAAAAGCGGTAGCAGTAGCTTTAAGAAATCGCTATAGAAGAAGCTTACTAACTGAAAAGCTACGCGAGGAAGTTGTACCTAAAAACATTCTTATGATTGGACCTACAGGTGTTGGGAAAACCGAAATAGCAAGGAGAATTGCAAAACTTGCGCATGCCCCTTTTATTAAAGTTGAAGCAACAAAATTTACTGAAGTCGGCTATGTTGGTAGGGATGTTGAATCAATGGTGCGTGATCTGGTTGAGACTGCCGTTCGACTAGTAAAAGAAGAAAAAATAGCTGATGTTAAAGGTACTAGCTGAGGAAAATGCTAATAAACGGTTAATTGAGCTACTTGTTCCAAGTAAGAAAAAACAATCAGCAGCGAAAAATCCTTTGGAAATGCTTTTTGGAGGAGCGAGTCAACAATCCCAAGATCACGAGGAAAGCTCAACTGAAGAATCTACTCTACAAGAAAAGCGTCGTAGAATCTCACATCAATTAGCATTAGGTGAATTAGAAGATCATTATGTAACTGTCGAGGTTGAGGAACAACAAGCATCAATGTTTGATTTACTTCAAGGCTCGGGTATGGAACAAATGGGGATGAACATGCAGGATGCTCTAGGAAGTTTTATGCCTAAGAAAAAGAAAAAGAGAAAGTTAACTGTTAGAGAAGCAAGAAAAGTTATAACAAATGAAGAAGCAAGTAAACTAATTGATATGGAAGATGTAACACAGGAAGCTATTATACGTTCTGAACAAACCGGAATTATTTTCATAGATGAAATCGATAAAATAGCAGGTAAATCTAAGGGTGGATCTTCAGCGGATGTATCCAGGGAAGGGGTACAACGTGATATTCTTCCGATTGTGGAAGGATCTACTGTTGTAACCAAATATGGATCAGTCAAGACAGATCATATGTTATTTATAGCTGCTGGTGCCTTTCATATCGCTAAGCCATCTGACCTTATCCCGGAACTACAAGGAAGATTTCCAATTCGTGTAGAATTAACAAAACTTAGTGTAGATGATTTTGTGAAGATCTTAGTAGAGCCTGATAATGCTCTTTTAAAACAATATCAAGCGTTAATTGAAACAGAAGGTATACAATTAGAATTTTCTGACGATGCTATTCGTAGAATAGCTGAAGTTGCATTTGAGGTGAATCAAAATACTGATAATATTGGTGCAAGAAGATTACATACAATTCTTGAACGATTATTAGAAGATCTATCATTTGAGGCACCTGATATAAATTTAGAAAAGATTGTCATTACGCCACAGTACGTCGAAGACAAACTTGGGAAAATATCTAAAAACAAAGATTTAAGCCAGTTTATATTATAAAAAATTACAATTTCATATGTTTACAGGAGGAACCAATAAATGGCTCTATTACAGAAAACACGTAAAATTAATGCAATGCTCCAAAGAGCAGCAGGGAAACCAGTTAACTTCAAAGAGATGGCTGAAAAGCTAAGCGAAGTGATTGAAGCAAATATCTTTGTTGTAAGCAGAAGAGGAAAGTTACTAGGCTTTGCAGTTAATCAGCTTATCGAAAACGAGAGAATGAAAAAAATGCTTGAAGACCGTCAGTTTCCTGAAGGTTATACAAACAACCTTTTTAACATAACAGAAACATCTTCAAACATCGATGTATATAGTGAATATACTGCATTTCCAGTTGAAAATCGTGAATTATTTAAAAATGGCTTAACAACTATCGTGCCGATCATTGGTGGTGGAGAGCGTTTAGGAACTTTAATTTTAGCAAGAGTACAAGAACAATTTGAAGATGAAGATTTAATTCTTGCTGAATATGGAGCTACTGTTGTAGGTATGGAGATTCTGCGTGAAAAAGCTGAAGAAATCGAAGAGGAAGCACGAAGCAAAGCGGTTGTACAAATGGCTATCAGTTCTCTATCATACAGTGAATTAGAAGCGATTGAACATATATTTGAGGAATTAAGCGGAAATGAAGGTCTTTTAGTAGCTAGTAAAATAGCTGATCGTGTTGGAATTACAAGATCTGTAATTGTAAATGCATTACGTAAGCTAGAGAGTGCTGGTGTTATTGAATCCCGATCTCTAGGGATGAAAGGAACATATATAAAAGTTCTTAATGCGAAATTCTTAGTTGAATTAGAGAAATTAAAAACAAATTAACAAAAAAAGGCACTTTGAGGATCCTCAAAGTGCCTTTTTTGTGTTTTTATAATCTTTTATAGATTAATCTCACCTTACTTTATAGTGTTTATTTACATTTCAATAATAGTTTACTTAATGAATAATTATACAGATTATGTACTGAAATTGGAAAAAATAATATGTAGGGAATTGTCGAATTATATGTTACGTTATTTATGTGCCAGAAATACCTCTTTATTAAGATACTGTTAGGCTTTCGTTGATATAATGCGAATAGTTCAATAGTCCTCATTTTAAATTAGATAGAAAATCCGACTTTTTTTTACAAAACCTTAATAGACTTTAAGACTAATATTTCATACAATGAGTAAGAAGAAAACACATATTTCGACATTATACGATACGTATGTACTTTACATTTTGTGAGGGGATATTATGAAATTATTTTCAAATACAATAAATAGTTTAGAAACCGCAATTTCTCAATCAACTGCTAAGCAAAAGGTTATCTCTAATAACATTGCCAATGTTGATACCCCGAATTATAAAGCTCAAGAGGTTCGGTTTAATACTGCATTATCAAATGAGATGCAAAAACTTCAGGCTACAAAGACAAACGCCAAACATTTTGAATTTGGTGGTTCTGATACATCAAGCTTTAAAATCGTTTCAAGAAATAACACCAATTATCATCATAATGGAAATAATGTTGACATTGATTCTGAAATGACAGAAATGGCAAAAAATCAAATTCAATATAATGCACTAATCGAAAGAATAAGTGGGAAATTTAACTCACTAAAAACAGTGATTAAAGGTGGCAGATAAATATGTCTATTTTTCATTCAATAAACACATCTGGTTCGGCATTAACTGCTCAGCGGGTTAGAATGGACGTTATTTCTTCGAATATGGCTAATATGGACACAACCAGAGGAGAATTCATTGATGGTGAGTGGCAACCATATCGCAGAAAAATGGTTGTCACTCAGCCCCAAGGAAACAGTTTTTCCTCTTTTCTTAATAAGGCAATGGGCTTCAGGCTCATCAGCAAAAGCCGATGGGGTAAAAGTAACGGAAATTGTCGAAGATGATACTCCATTTGAACTAATCTATGACCCAGAGCATCCGGACGCTAATGATGAAGGCTATGTCGCGATGCCGAATGTAGATCCTTTAAAGGAAATGGTTGATCTTATTAGTAGCACTCGATCATATGAAGCGAATGTTACGGCAATGAATGCTTCTAAAGGGATGCTAATGAAAGCATTAGAAATTGGGAAATAGGTGATTAGAAATGATTAATAGTATTAGTCCATTCCAAGTAACAACTACTCAGCCTGTTCAACCTAAGGCTATCAATATAACAAATAGTAAGACGGAAAATAAAACTAGTTTTGCAGAAACTTTAAAGCAATCTATTAATGAGATCAATAAAGCACAACTTGAATCAGATAAAATGACAGAGGCTCTTGCAAGCGGCAAAAATGTGGAACTTCATGATGTCATGATTGCATCCCAGAAATCAAGTATTACGCTTCTAACAGCTATAGAAGTCAGAAATAAAGCGATTGAAGCATATCAAGAAATGATGAGAATGCAGGTTTAGTAGTTTAGAGGAACCGTTCTATTAACAATAGAACGGTTCTGACTACGAAATGCAGAAAGTCATTGTGACCGGGGGATTTTATGGAATGAACGAAAAATTAATGAATACAAAAGATAAACTATCTGGGTTATGGCAAGGAAGAAGTAAAGGACAAAAAACCCTTCTTATAACAGGTACGATTCTATTTTTAGTTATAGCCGGATTGTTGACTTACTTTGTGTCAAAACCTAATTTAGTTCCTCTTTATTCTAATCTTTCTCCTGCTGAAACAGGTCAAATTAAAGAAACACTTGATGCGAAGGGTGTTCAGTCCGAAATCTCAAATAATGGTTCAACCATTATGGTACCAAAAGAGATGGTAGACACTTTGATGGTTGAGTTAGCAGCTGAAGGAGTTCCAAATACGGGAACAATTGACTATTCTTACTTTGGTCAGGATTCTGGTTTTGGAATGACGGATAAAGAGTTTGATGTGATTAAACTTAAGGCTACTCAAACAGAGCTTTCGAACTTAATGAAGGGCATAGACGGAGTAAATGATGCAAATGTCATGATCAATCTTCCAGCAGAATCTGTTTTTGTAGGAGAACAAACTGAAGGTTCATCTGCTTCGGTTGTTTTGAATTTAAAACCTGGAGCTCAATTAGATCAGGAAAAAGTTAATGCACTTTTCCACTTAGTGTCTAAAAGTGTTCCAAATCTTTCTACAGATAATATCGTCATTATGGATCAAAATTTTAACTATTATGATTTAAATAATGGTCAAAACTCTTCACCAGGTACAAGCTATGCATCTCAGCAAGAAATTAAAGCCCAAATTGAACAAGATATTCAACGAGATGTTCAAAAGTTATTGGGTACGATGATGGGACAAGACAAAGTTGTTGTTGCGGTTACAACAGATATTGACTTCACTCAAGAAAACCGTGAAGAAAATCTTGTATCTCCAGTAGTCGAAGGTTCTGATGAAGGAATTGCGGTCAGTGTTGAAAGAATTACAGAAGCCTACACGGGAGATGGAGCAGCAGCTGGCGGAGTGAATGGAGTTGGAGAGAACGATGTTCCAGCCTATGAAGCTACAGCAGAAGGCACTGGTAACGGAGATTATGAACGTATTGAAGAAAGAGTAAATAATGAAGTAAATCGTATTAATAAACAAATTGTAGAAAGTCCATATAAAATACGTGACTTAGGAATTCAAGTGATGGTTGAACCACCAGATCCGGAAAATCTTGATTCATTTACACCTGAACGCGAAGAAGATATTCAACAAATATTATCAACTATTGTAAGAACGTCAATTAATAAAGAAGAAAATGAAGAGCCTTTAACGCAAGAGCAATTACAAGAAAAAGTAGTCGTTTCTGTACAACCGTTCGATGGTAAACAACAACTTGCAGAAGCTGAAGCGACTCCTGTTATTCCAATTTGGATGTACATCGTTGGAGGAGTATTACTATTAGCTATAATTATTCTTATCATTCTGCTAGTTAGAAAGAAAAAGCAAGAGAATGAAGAGCTTGAAGAAGAGGAAGACGACTTACAGGATGGCCCAACGTTTGATATTCAAGATATTAACAACAATGAAATTGAGACAGAGACTACAGTTCGTAAAAAGCAGCTAGAAAAAATGGCAAAAGAAAAACCAGAAGATTTTGCAAAGCTGTTACGAACTTGGATTCTTGAGGAATAGGAGGTTAACTGATGGCTAGGAAAGATAATAACGCATTAACAGGTAAACAGAAGGCTGCCATTCTTTTAATCTCTTTAGGACCAGAAGTATCAGCATCTGTTTATAAACATTTATCTGAAGAAGAAATCGAAAAACTAACATTAGAAATTTCAGGTGTACGAAAGGTTGATTCCGAAAAGAAAGAAGAAATTATTGAAGAATTTCATGATATTGCAATGGCGCAAGATTTTATCACCCAAGGTGGAATTGCTTACGCAAAAGAGGTACTTGAAAAGGCATTAGGTGAAGATAAAGCAACTAGCATTATCCATCGACTAACATCTTCTTTACAAGTGAAACCATTCGATTTTGCTAGAAAGGCAGATCCATCACAGATTTTGAATTTTATTCAAAATGAGCATCCTCAGACAATTGCCCTGATTCTTTCTTATTTAGAACCGACTCAATCAGGACAAATTCTTTCTGAGCTTCCACAAGAACTGCAAGCAGATGTTGCGCGAAGAATTGCTGTAATGGATAGAACAGCTCCTGAAATAATTAATGAAGTTGAACAGATTCTTGAACGCAAGCTTTCATCAACAGTTACTCAGGACTTTACACAAACTGGTGGAATTGAGGCAGTTGTTGAAGTATTAAATGGAGTGGATCGAACAACAGAAAGAACCATTCTTGATTCACTTGAGATTCAAGATCCTGTATTGGCTGAAGAAATTAAAAAGAGAATGTTTGTCTTTGAAGACATTGTTACACTTGATAATCGTGCAATACAGCGTGTGATTAGAGATGTAGAAAACGATGACTTAATGCTATCGCTTAAAGTGGCTAGTGAAGAAGTTAGAGATGTGGTCTTTAAGAATATGTCTAAACGTATGGTTGATACGTTCAAAGAAGAAATGGAATTTATGGGACCAGTTAGACTTCGTGATGTAGAAGAGGCTCAATCAAGAATTGTTGGTGTTATTAGAAGACTTGAAGAAGCTGGTGAAATTGTCATTGCCCGTGGTGGAGGAGATGATATTATTGTCTAGGCTTATTAAGTCTCAATTCACAAATCATCATGATGACAAAAAAACGATAGCAGTCCAGCAACTTCAGTTATTAATGCAAGATAAAGTAACTCAAGATGACCCTGAGTTATTAAAAGAATCTTCATATATTATTCAATCAGCTAGAGCAGAAGCAGAGAAGATCATCCAATCTGCATATGAAGAGTCATCTAGAATAAAGCAGCAAATAGACGGTGAAAGAAATGAATGGCATCAAGAGCGTGAACAATTAGTTGAACAGGCCAAACAAGAAGGATATGCAGAAGGTTTGGAACTGGGAAGACAAGAAGCGCTAAGACAATATCATGCTCATATTGAAGAGTCGAATAGAATGATCGATATGGCAAAGCAAGATTATGATGAAATTATTCAATCTGCTGAAAACACTATCTTAGAGCTTTCGATTAAAGTAGCAGAAAAAATTATCAGTTCTAAACTTGTTGACTCACAGGAGAACTTTCTTCCCTTAGTAAAAAAGGGGCTTCTTGAAGTAAAAGAATATGAAAATATTAAAATCCATGTTCATCCATGTTACTACGAATTAGTGTTAAGTCAAAAAGATGAATTAAAAACATTGGTGACAAATGACACAGACTTATATGTATATGCTAATGCAGAATTAAATGAGCAGGATTGCTTTATCGAATCTGCTTTTGGGCGAATTGATCTGAGTATTGATACTCAATTAGAGCAATTAAAAAAACAATTACTAGATTTACTTGATGAGAGGTGATTTCCAATTGAGAGCAGTCGATCTGATTCATACAATTGACAGTTTAGATTCCTATAAGCGTTATGGGAAAGTAAAAAGGGTAGTCGGGTTGATGATTGAATCAAGAGGACCTGAAAGCTCAATTGGTGACCTTTGTTATATTTATACCGGATCATCTAAGAAAACAAAAATTCCGGCAGAGGTTGTAGGTTTTAAAGATGAAAATGTTCTGTTAATGCCGTATTTGCAAGTGATGCATATATCACCTGGAAGTATTGTTGAAGCGACGGATGAACCTCTAACAGTAAAAGTCGGCATGGGTTTAATTGGACAAGTAGTCGATGCTTTTGGATTACCTTTAAATGAATCCAATCTTCCAAAGGGTCTAGCAAGTGTTCCAACTGATCAATCTCCTCCCAATCCAATGAAGCGTCCACCCATCCATGAAAAAATGGAAGTTGGAGTGCGTGTTATTGATAGCTTGTTAACGGTTGGAAAAGGTCAGCGTGTAGGTATTTTTGCAGGTAGTGGTGTTGGTAAAAGTACATTAATGGGTATGATTGCCCGAAACACAAATGCAGATTTAAATGTGATTGCGCTCATAGGTGAACGAGGACGTGAGGTAAGAGAGTTTATTGACAAAGATCTTGGACCTGAAGGATTAAAAAGATCCATTGTTGTTGTTGCCACTTCAGATCAGCCTGCTCTTATGAGGATGAAGGCGGCGTATACCGCAACTGCTATTGCTGAGTATTTTCGTGATAAAGGGTTAAATGTCATGTTTATGATGGACTCTGTTACGCGTGTAGCAATGGCACAGCGTGAAATCGGGCTTGCAGTAGGGGAACCACCAACAACAAAAGGATATACCCCATCGGTTTTTGCTATATTGCCTAAACTATTAGAACGAACTGGTACAAATGAGCAAGGAACAATCACTGCTTTTTATACAGTTCTTGTTGATGGTGATGATTTAAATGAACCAATCTCAGATACTGTTCGAGGTATATTAGATGGTCATATTGTATTGGACCGACAACTCGCAAATAAAGGACAATTCCCGGCTATTAATGTTCTAAAAAGCATTAGTCGTGTTATGAATCAAATTGTTGATTCAGGACATAAAAGTTCTGCATCAAAACTACGTGATCTTCTTTCAACCTATTTAAATTCCGAAGATTTAATTAATATCGGTGCATATAAAAGAGGTTCTTCACGAGAGATTGATGAAGCAATTAAATTCTATCCGAAAATCATTTCATTTTTAAAGCAAAATGTTGAAGATAAAGTCACTATTGAAGAAAGTATTGCTTCACTTAATCAGTTAAT
This sequence comes from Metabacillus endolithicus, assembly GCF_023078335.1. Classification (GTDB taxonomy): domain Bacteria; phylum Bacillota; class Bacilli; order Bacillales; family Bacillaceae; genus Metabacillus; species Metabacillus endolithicus. The sequence continues at coordinate 4,652,862 of NZ_CP095550.1, forward strand.
CGAAAAAGGTGATTTTTAATGGTAAATCCATTTCGATTCCAAAAAATAATGGATGTTAAAGAAAATGAAAAAGAACAATCACTGGCCGAGTATAATCAATCAGTAAATGATTTTGAGAATGTAGCGAACAAATTATACGATTCTTTGAAACAAAAAGAAGTGTTAGAGGAAACAACTCTTGCGCGATTAAATAGTGGGATGTCTGTTCAGGAAATTAGACATTATCAACAATTTGTTAGCAATATCGAAAAAACAATTACTCATTATCAAAAACTGGTTCAGTTAACAAGAAACAGAATGAATGAAAAACAAATGAAGCTTATGCAGAAAAATATTGAAGTGAAAAAATACGAAAAGTTGAAAGAAAAACAGCTGGAACAGTATATTTTGGCAACAAAACATTCTGAAAACAAGCAAATGGATGATCTTTCTATCCAATCTTATATGTATCGTGGAAGTTAGGTGAACCCAAAGTGGAAACTGAAACTGAAAAACAAGAATTCGGTAAATTTCAATGGTTTTTCTTTGTCATATTTATTCCAATGATTTTCACTTTAACGTTAGTCGGTGTTATTTTATCCGTAGCAGGCTTTGATGTACTGGGAAAAGCCAAATCAACATTAAAGGAAATACCTGTCGTTGAAAAATTATTCAAAGAAGAAGAAACAGCCGCTACTTCTCAAGTTTTGAAAGAAGAAGCTCAAAAAGAAGAAATAAAGAAGCTTGAAGAAACGGTTGAGGAACAATCAGTGATGATTACTGCTCTTGAAAAGGATTTAACGAATAAAGAAAAAGAAGTTCAAACTCTTACACAAGAAATAAGCTCATTGGAAAAACAACTTGAAGAAATTAAAAATACCGAAACAGAAACAAGCAATCAGAAAAAGGATATTTCTAGCTTATACGACAATATGAGCAGTAAGAAAGCAGCGGAGATTATTCCGAATTTATCTCAAGAAGATGCTTTGTTAATCCTTACTTCATTAGATGATAAGCAAGTTGCTGATATATTAGCAAAAATGACCGTTGAAGATGCAGTGAAATATACTGGGCTATTGTCTTCTAATGAAGAATAGAAGGGAGGTGGAAATGTGAAAATCGCAAATTTGTTTGACGTTCAAAGTTTTTCACCAAAAAAGACAAATCAGAGCAGTACAGGAAGTAGCTTTAAAGATTTTATAGGTTCTGTACAACATTCTCCACATGGGCAGCCAACTGCTGTAACTCCTAAACAAGATGTACAACAAAAGGAATTATTAACAGAAGTTAAGAATGAGATAAAAGAAATTCTAGGGAATCAGCTAGGTGAAGACCCAACCATTAACAATTTATCTGAAGAAGATCTTTCAAGTATACAAACAAGTATGAATGAGCTGTTAAATCAGTTTACATCATTAGAAGACTTATTAAACTCAACAGATAAACTTCCAATTGGGATTAGTATCTTAGCCTTAGCTATAAAAATAGAAGATATAGCTAAAACGGACGGTTCTGTTGAAATGACTCAAATATTGGAAAAATTACATGCATTATTAGAAAGTGAGTTTCCAAGCTTTTCTCCAACAGAAGATCTTAACTTCGATCATATGTTTTTTGCTCTAGAAAATATGAGTAAGGAAGATAAAGCTTTATTGGAAGGTCAAATGATTATTAGCACTGCAAGTGAACAAGTTTTAGATGATTTACGCTATTATAGTAAACTACTAGGCTTAATGGAAAATCCTTCCGAAGCAAATTATGCCAAAAATTTGCTTAAAGACTCATTATTAGCTGATTCTGATGTAGCTGATCACTTAAAGCAGATACTCTCATCAGATGATTTATCTAAAGTTAAGGAACTGCTGACAAAGCTAATGACTGTGGTAGATTCTGCAGAAAATACTGATCAAAATAATTCATTTAATAAAGATTTAGTTGCTAGTCAACATAACTCAGGTCTTTCATTAAATTCAGCTTCTGTTCCTGAAGAAATTTTTTCTATTCAATTAGATAAATTCGTACAAAAAGATCAGCTTATGACCGTTGGTGAAAATAAAAATACAAATGTATTAACTTCGACGAAAGAAGAATTTACAAATAAAATGATCGAGTTGCTGAAAAATAGTAGACTCTCTCAATTTAACAATGGCACAAGCCGTTTGGTTATTAATTTGACTCCAGAGCATCTTGGGTCCATTACAATTAGAATTGTTCAACAGCAGAATGGTGAAATGGTTGCAAAAATCATTGCTGCCACACAATCAGCAAAGGAATTGTTAGAACATAGCGGATCTCAGCTGAGGCAGGCATTACCTAATGTAAATATAGAGTTTGAGAGATTTGAAGTTTTTACTGATGATTCCTCTAAATTCCTAAGAGAAAATAAAGACCCTAAACAAGGAAAAGAACATAACAATCAAAATGAAAATTCCGATCAAGAAGAACAAAATAATGTGAACTTTAAAGATTCACTAAATGATGCATTAAACATTTCAATTTAAGGAGGCTGCTTATGTCTGTATCTATAGATCCAAGTTTATTATTGTCAAATAATACAAAAACTCGTAGTTCTGGATCCAATCTTGGAAAAGATGAATTTTTAAAAATACTTATGACACAACTACAAAACCAAGATCCATTAAACCCAATGGAAGATAAAGAATTCATTTCACAGATGGCTAACTTTTCATCACTTGAACAGATTACCAATATGAATTCCCTGATGCAAAAGTTTTTAGATACACAAAAAGCAACGGATTCTATTTTAAAATATTCAGAGATGATTGGTAAATCTATTGAATGGTCAGATTCAGGTGCTGAAGAGGCTGTACAAACTGGAGTTGTAAAAGCAATCAAACAAAAAAACAATAGCATAATTCTTGAACTTGATAATGGGAAAGAAATTACGAGTGATTTAGTTACAAAAATCAGCCAGCCTGAGTAAGGGGGTGTGTTGATGACTTTACCTATTAAACCTGTTACTTCACAAACATTAGATGCAATGAAATCCAGAACTAATGTTATAAAACCTCAAGCTTCATTTAAAGAAGTTCTGAGTGAGCTGCAAAACCCAACTTTAAAGATTAGTAAACATGCACAAGAAAGAATTCAGCAAAGAGATATACATATCTCTGATAATGATTGGAATTTGATCGAGGAAAAAGTGCAGGAGGCAAGCTATAAAGGTGTGACGGATTCACTCGTTATCTTGCAGGATGCTGCTCTTATCGTTAGTGCAAAAAACAAAACAGTTGTAACGGCAATGAATATTGAAGAAGCGAAATCTCAAATTTTTACCAATATAAATGGAACAATTATTATGGATTAAAAAGCTGGCCCTTCTAGGAAGCTTATGTTGTGGATCGACTGAAACAACAAAATCCAAAAATGAGGGAGAGAAAAGTTAATGTTACGTTCAATGTACTCAGGTATCAGTGGTATGAAAAACTTTCAAATGAAGCTAGATGTTATCGGAAATAACATCGCAAACGTAAATACGTACGGTTATAAAAAATCACGTACAACATTTAAAGATTTAATCAGTCAGCAAATTTCAGGTGCTGGTGCAGCAAACGGTGCCCGTGGGGGAACAAACGCACAGCAAGTTGGTTTAGGTACGCAGGCTTCATCAATTGACGTAATTCATACAACAGGTGCAACTCAAACAACAGCAAGAACACTGGACTTAGCACTATCAGGTGATGGTTTCTTCCCAGTAGCTACGATCTCAGATTTAGCTCGTGTTGGTGTTGACCGTGGTAACCAAATGGGGAATAACGTTATAACAGGTGCAATTGACCGTGCGATGGATCTTAGTTATACAAGAGCTGGGAACTTTTATATGGATGATAGAGGGTATTTAGTTACATCTGATGGATTGTATTTAGTGGGTGAGACTGGTGAGAAAACACTTCCGACTCCAGCTGAAATTACAAAAGGAAATACAGCTTTAACTGCTATAAATGTATTTGAAACATCATATAAAAATATGCTTGACGCTACAAAAGTACTTGAGAACAAAGCGAACACATTATTAACAGCATATACAGAGTATGAAGATGCATTGACTACAGGTAATAGTGTTGCTTCAGCTTATACTGCAATGGATACTGCATATGAGGATTTCCATGATTATGTAAATAGTAACGGATCATATAATGGAAGTGGCTTTAATACTGTCGCTAATTCATTTTATAATGCTAATGGTGGAACACCAACAGGATCTGTTGTTACGCTAAATAATAGTATAAACACTTTTAACGGTGCACCTGTAAGTGAAATTGTTAGCCAAGTAAGTACAATTGTTTCAAACCTAATTACTCCACCAACTACAAATCCAGATCCAGATTATGCGGCAGCACCTGCTGGTCCGACTGGAGGAACTTATGTTGCATTAAATAGTACTGATGTAGACAAGATAAAAGCACTTTTAGATAAAGTAACAAACTTTAAAGTAGATTTAGATCAAGTAGCTCAATCAGTTGTCACATACGAAAATGCAGCGGAAAACTTACTGAAACCTAAATGGTCTGACAGCCTAAGCGGAGAAGCGGGCCTAATCCAAATCCCACTTGACGCTCAAAGCTTCTCAATCGGCCCAGATGGAACTGTTACATTTGTTAACAGCAGTGGTCAATTAAATGTAGCTGGTCAAATTCGCCTAGCCAACTTTGCTAACGCAGGTGGTCTTGAAAAAGCAGGTGGAAACTTATTCAGAGAATCTTCTAACTCAGGGAAAGTTGATAAAAATGCTAATGGGATTCAATTAGACGAGCTTTTCGCACCAGGTACTGACGGAGTTGCTTCAATTGTAGCCGGCGCACTTGAAATGTCAAATGTTGACTTATCAGAAGAATTTACTGAAATGATCGTAGCTCAACGTGGGTTCCAATCAAATACAAAAATAATTACAACTTCAGACGAAATACTTCAAGAACTAGTGAACCTAAAACGTTAATAAGGGGGAAGGGGCTGATATTTAGCTCGGCTACTCAGCTCCTGTAAATATGATTCAAGTTACTAGATTGAATGGTAAATCATTTACCTTGAATGCATTATATATTGAGGTAATTGAATCATTTCCTGACACAACAATTACTCTAACAAATGGTCACAAATATGTTGTGAAGGAGAATGAACAAGAGGTTCGAACAAAGATCTCTTCCTTCTATAGAAATATAAATGTATTGTCGCTGAGAAAAGACTCGGAGGTCTTGGAAGATGAATAAGAAGCTTTTAACGATAATGCTTGTCATTATAAGTTCTATAACATTAATTGGAGTTACAGCCTTAGTTGTTGTTACAAAATTTCTTGGAGATGAAGATGAGCATAAAGCACCTCCAATTAAAGAGGTGGTTGAGGCATCCGTAGATATACCGGAAATAACCACAAATTTATCCAGTGGTAATATAGTACGCTTATCATTTAAAATTGAAACAGACTCAAAGAAAGCCAAGGAAGAATTACTTCAACGTGAGTTTCAAGTTCGCGATATTATCATTTCCGAATTGGCTAATATGAACGCGGATCAGCTCGATGGTGCTGAAGGCATGAATAAACTAAAAGAAACAATTACTGTGAAAGTTAACGAATTGATGCAAGAAGGCAAGGTCAATAAGGTTTATACCACTTCCTATATCCTTCAATAATAAATTACTAACAAATTTTAGTGGGAGGTGAAAACTTTGGCAGGTGATATTTTATCACAAAGTGAAATTGATGCCTTGCTATCTGCTATTTCAACAGGTGAGATGGATGCAGATGAATTAAAAAAGGAAGAATCCAATAAAAAAGTTAAGGTTTATGATTTTAAACGTGCTTTGCGATTCTCAAAAGATCAAATTCGAAGTTTAACCCGAATTCATGACAACTTTGCGAGACTATTAACAACACACTTTTCAGCTCAATTAAGAACGTATATACAAATAACTGTAGGTTCTGTTGACCAATTACCATATGAAGAATTTATACGATCTATTCCAAAGATGACTGTTTTAAATATATTCGAAGTTCACCCTTTGGAAGGTAGAGTATTAATGGAAGTGAATCCTAATATAGCATACGCTATGATGGATCGAATTATGGGTGGTATCGGTGCAAGTGTTAATAAAATTGAAAATCTAACTGAGATAGAAACAAAAATTATTTCAAATATCTTTGAAAAATCACTAGAAAACTACCAAGAAGCTTGGGATTCTTTAGTTGAAATTGATCCTGTAATGGCAGATTTTGAAGTGAACCCTCAGTTTTTACAGATGGTTTCTCCAAATGAAACAGTTGTTGTTATATCATTGAATATTCAAGTTGGAGAAACGAGCGGAATGATAAATTTATGTATCCCGCATGTTGTTTTGGAACCAATTATCCCGAAGCTTTCTGTACATTATTGGATGCAGTCTGATCGTAAAGAGCCGAAGCAAAACGAGATTGATGCTTTGAAAAAGCAAATTAATCTTGCTGATCTCACAGTGTCTGCAGAATTGGGGTCATCTGATTTATCTATTCAAGATTTTCTTCAATTACAACCTGGAGACGTCATTCAATTAGATCGTACCATCGATCAACCATTGGTGGTTAAAATAGGTGACAAGCCAAAGTTTACTGGACAACCAGGGAAATTAAACAAAAAATTAGCGGTTCAAATTATTGACCACTTATCGAGAGGTGACGAAGATGGTGAGTAATGATATGCTATCTCAGGATGAAATTGATGCTTTATTAAAAGGATCAAGCGTTGACGAAGAAGAAACTCCTGCTGATACAAATGACAAAGCTGAACTAAAGAACGAAGATTACTTTAGTGATATGGAAGAAGATGCCATTGGTGAAATTGGAAACATTTCTTTCGGTAGTTCTGCAACAGCTTTATCTACACTACTTCAACAAAAGGTTGAAATTACAACACCGAGTGTTTCAGTTGTTCATAAAAATAAACTTGGAGATCAATTCCAACATCCTTATGTGGCAATTGAGGTTAATTATACAGAGGGATTTTCTGGAAGTAACATTTTAGTCATTAAACAAAGTGATGCAGCCATTATTGCTGATTTAATGATGGGTGGAGATGGAACAAATCCTGATGATATGCTTGGGGACATTCAAGTAAGTGCTGTTCAGGAAGCAATGAACCAAATGATGGGTTCAGCCGCAACATCAATGTCTACTATCTTCAATAAAAAAGTAGACATTTCACCCCCAACAGTTGAGCTTCTAGATGTAAATGAGACTGAGGATGCTAATACTATTCCAAATGAAGACTTGTTAGTTCAGGTATCATTTAGACTGAAAATCGGTACATTGATTGATTCGAATATTATGCAATTATTACCTTTATATTTTGCTAAAGATTTAATTGATCAATTAATTAACCCATCACAAGAGGTTGCTGTTACAGCTGAAGCGGTGAAAGAGGAAGAGACTATTCCTCAGCCAACAGTTCAGCACCAACAATATGAAGAACCAGTTCCACAACAACCAATGTATCAACAACAGCAGCAGTCTTATGAACAACCAATGTATCAACAAACACAACAACCATATATGGGGCAGCCTAATCAGCAGATGCATGCTCCACCACCACAATATGCTCAACCACAGAGACCTCAGCCGACAGTTAATGTTAAGCCAGCTGAATTTGCAAGTTTTGAGCCTGTACAATATCAACAACAGGATATTCAAAATCTTGATATGCTTTTAGACATCCCTCTAAAAGTAACAGTTGAACTTGGTAGAACAAAACGTTCTGTAAAGGAAATTCTTGAACTATCATCTGGTTCTATTATTGAATTGGACAAGTTAGCTGGTGAGCATGTTGATATTTTAGTTAACAATAAAATTGTGGCTAAAGGTGAAGTCGTTGTTATTGATGAGAATTTTGGAGTACGTGTTACGGATATTATTAGTCAATCTGAACGTTTAAACAAACTTAAATAATTAATATAGTAGGAGTGGGGAAACTATGGCACACAAGATTATGATTGTAGACGATGCAGCTTTTATGAGAATGATGATTAAAGATATTTTAACTAAAAACGGATATGAAGTAGTTGCTGAAGCAGCAGATGGAGCTCAAGCTGTAGAAAAATACAAAGAACTTCAACCAGACTTGGTAACAATGGATATTACAATGCCTGAAATGGATGGGATCGCAGCGTTAAAAGAAATAAAGAAATTAAACAGCAATGCAAAAGTTATTATGTGTTCAGCGATGGGGCAGCAAGCAATGGTTATTGATGCAATCCAAGCTGGAGCAAAGGATTTTATTGTTAAGCCATTCCAAGCAGACCGTGTATTAGAGGCGATTGGAAAAACTTTAAGCTAAAGGTGGAGTGACATTGCTTCGTAGAAACTACGTCATCTTGATTTTATTAGCTCTTATTTTATTCTCTCCGCAAGCTGCATCAAATGTGCTTGCGGAGGATTCTTCGAACAAAAGTGTATATGAAAATTTGAATGATGAAGAACAAACGCAAAAAACTGACGAGACAAACATTATTGAAGATGAGCAAGTAAGTCCGGATGAAAATGTTCAAGGTGATGCTTTATCTGTCACTGCATTTGATTTTATTAAAATGTTCTTTGCGCTTGGAATCGTTCTTTTTCTCGTCTATTTTTTATTAAAGTTTGTTACAAAGCGAAACAGAGTTTTTCAGCAAGGACAAGCAATTGTTAATCTTGGTGGTACAAATGTAGGGCAAAACAAATCAGTACAGATGGTGAAAATAGGTGACAGAGTTTTAGTTGTTGGTGTAGGAGAGTCAATTTCTCTGTTAACGGAAATCAATGATGAAGAAGAAAGTAAGAAGATTATTCAGGAGTTTGAGCAAAAGCAAGAACGAGTTGTTGAATCAAAAGACTTAATACAAAAAGTGTTCTCATTTATTCAACAAGGTGCAAAAGGACAGAAACATAATGAGTCAACAATGACATTTTCAACAAAGTTAAGTGAACAATTGGAAAAAATGAAAAAAGAGCGGACAAAGCAGATTGAGGATATTGAAAGAAAGGGTTTAGACAAGCATGAATGAGTTTATGGAGTTTTTTAACAATAGCAACCCTGAAGATGTCAGCACCTCTGTAAAGCTCCTTTTATTATTAACAGTTTTATCGATAGCACCTAGTATATTAATCTTAATGACTTGTTTTACTAGAATAATAATAGTTTTATCCTTTGTTCGAACGTCACTTGCAACACAATCTATGCCTCCAAATCAAATTTTGATTGGAATCGCGCTATTTCTAACCTTCTTTATAATGGCACCAACCTTTTCACAGGTAAACGAACAGGCGTTAACGCCTCTTTTTAATGAGGAAATTACGTTAGAAGAAGCTTATGATCGAGCTGCTATTCCATTTAAAGAGTTTATGAGTAAACATACAAGGCAAAAAGATTTGGCGTTATTTTTAAACTATGCTGGAATTGAGCAACCAGAATCAGTAGAGGATATTCCTTTAACAGCACTTGTACCCGCTTTTGCCATTAGTGAGATTAAGACAGCATTTCAAATTGGATTTATGATATTTATTCCTTTCCTAGTTATTGATATGGTTGTCGCAAGTATCCTGATGTCAATGGGGATGATGATGCTTCCTCCAGTTATGATTTCATTACCTTTTAAAATATTATTATTTGTTTTAGTTGATGGTTGGTATTTAATTATTAAATCATTGTTACAAAGTTTTTAGAATGGGTGTGAACGAATGAGTTCAGAATTTGTTATTTCCTTAGCAGAAAAAGCCGTATACACAACGTTAATTATTTGTGGACCATTATTACTATTAGCCTTGGTTATCGGTCTTGTTGTTAGTATTTTTCAGGCTACGACTCAAATTCAAGAGCAAACTCTTGCGTTTATCCCGAAAATCGTGGCCGTTTTGGTGGAAATTTAATCTTTTTTGGACCTTGGATGCTTTCTACTCTAGTATCCTATGCACAAGATATATTCGGAAACTTAAATAGGTTTGTGAAACTAGAATGATCACAATACTAGAGAATTATCCGGCTTTTCTTTTGATTTTTATGAGGATTACAGCATTTTTCGTTACAATGCCTTTCTTCTCATACCGCAATATTCCTAATACTCATAAAATTGGTTTTTCCTTCTTTTTAGCGTGGATTATGTTTTTCTCAATAGATCCTCCTGCTATTGAAGTGAATGGGCAATTTATTATGCTGATATTAAAAGAAGTGCTTTTGGGATTAACAATCGGATTTTCAGCGTATTTTATCCTTGCTGCAATACAAATTGCCGGAAGTTTTATTGATTTCCAGATGGGTTTTGCAATAGCAAATGTTATTGATCCGCAAACAGGAGCACAAAGTCCTCTTGTTGGTCAATTTTTATACACATTTGTCCTCTTATTTATGATTACGACAAATGCTCATCATTTATTGCTTGACGGAGTTTTTTATAGCTACCAATTTGTCCCTATAGATCAACCTTTTCTTCCAATGGGTGAAGAAAGTGTGATTGAATTTATTGTTGAGTCATTTAATTCAATGTTTATCATTGCATTTCAAATGTCTATCCCGGTGGTAGGCTCACTATTTTTAGTTGATATTGCTTTAGGGATAGTAGCTAGAACTGTGCCTCAGTTAAACATTTTCGTTGTTGGTTTGCCATTAAAAATTGGTGTAAGTTTTATCATGTTAATTTTAGTTATGGGAGCTTTATTTATGCTGATGCAGCAGTTATTCGAAACAATGACTTATACAATGAGAGGACTTATGGAGTTGTTCGGAGGTGGAGGCAATGAATCTTCTTAGATTAGATTTACAGTTTTTTGCAGGAGAGAAAACGGAAAAAGCCACACCACGAAAAAAGCAAGATGCAAGGAAAAAAGGGCAAGTAGCGAAAAGTGCAGATGTTAATACAGCAATATCACTTTTAGCAATATTTTTATCGTTTTTATTCATTGGCGCATTTATGAGAGATCGTATCCTGCTTATGATGAGAGGAACTTTTCAGGATTATTTGCTTATTGAACTATCAGATCAAAATGTTCATGACTTATTTATTACATTAGCTTATCAGTCTGCTATTATTCTGGCACCTGTAATGGGGGTTGCTTTAGTTGCTGGTATTTTGGCTAATTATTTACAAGTAGGGTTTTTATTTTCAACTGAAGCTATTCAAATGAAGTTAAATAAATTAGATCCAATTCAGGCTTTAAGCGTATTTATTCAATGCGTGCCATTGTTGAATTATTAAAATCATTATTGAAGATTACATTTGTCGGGTTTGTTACTTTTTCTGTTCTTTGGTTAGATATTGAGAATGTTTTACGATTGTCACATATGACAGTTGAACAATCTTTAATATATATTGCTACTTTAACAGTAAAAATGGGGTTGTTTGCCTCAGCAGCTTTATTGCTATTATCACTATTAGACTATCTTTATCAGCGTTATGATTATGAAAAAAACCTAAAAATGTCGAAGCAAGACATAAAGGATGAATATAAAAAATCTGAAGGTGACCCCCTTATTAAATCGAAAATTAAGCAAAGACAACGTGAGATGGCAATGAGACGTATGATGCAGGATGTTCCAAATGCCGATGTAGTCATTACGAACCCCACTCACTATGCGATTGCTTTAAAATATGATGAAACAAAAATGGATGCACCCTTTGTTGTAGCAATGGGCGTGGATCTTGTTGCACAGAAAATAAAAGAAGTTGCTAAAGCAAATGATGTTGTCATGGTGGAAAATCGACCATTGGCAAGGGCCTTATATGCCCAAGTGGATATTGGACAAGCAATTCCTGATGAGTTTTTCCAGGCGGTTGCAGAAATTATTGCCTATGTTTATCAAGCTAAATCAATTTAGTCATAAATTGTTAGTTTTTGATATAAAAGGCTATCTAGAAACTTTATGAAAGATGCCTGAAGTGGAAATCTTAGAAGGTGTGTTAACACAGATAAAGATAGATAGAATGGGTTTTAAGGAGAGATAAACAACATGTCCGGAAAAGATTTATCTGTATTACTTAGTGTTATCTTAATAGTAGCAATGCTGATCATTCCGTTCCCGGCTGGTTATTGAGCTTTTTAATTATCATTAATATTTCTCTTGCATTATTGGTCATTCTTACGTCAATGAATATGAACGAGCCATTACAGTTTTCAATTTTTCCATCTTTGATACTACTTTTAACACTTTTCCGTTTAGGGTTAAATGTTTCAACAACAAGAGCCATTCTTGCCGAAGGAGATGCAGGTAAGGTTGTTGAAACATTTGGTACTTTTGTTACCGGTGGGAATGTTCTTGTAGGTTTTGTTGTTTTTACTATCTTAATTGTGATCCAATTTGTTGTTATTACAAAGGGATCTGAACGTGTATCAGAGGTTGCTGCTCGTTTCACACTCGATGCAATGCCAGGTAAACAAATGAGTATTGATGCTGATTTAAATGCAGGAATGATCTCTGAACAACAGGCACGTGAGCGTCGAGATAAAATTGCAAATGAAGCAGATTTTTATGGAGCAATGGATGGTGCTAGTAAATTCGTTAAAGGTGATGCGATTGCTGGTATTATCATGGTTCTTATAAATATGTTATTTGGAATCATTATTGGTATGATGCAATTAGGAATGCCGATTGGTGAAGCGGCTTCTCATTTTACAATGTTAACAGTTGGAGACGGAATAGTGAGCCAAATACCTGCACTTCTAATCTCAACTGCAACAGGTATTGTTGTAACAAGAGCAGCTTCGGAAGGTAACTTAGGTACTGATATTACTTCACAACTTTTTGCTTATCCGAAAATGCTTTACGTAGCGGCAGGGACGATCTTTCTATTAGGAATCTTTACTCCAATCGGTATTTTATTAACACTACCGATCGCAGGTCTTTTAGCTTTTGGTGGCTATATGATTACAAGATCAAAAGCTCAAGAAATTCCGGATGAAGAAGAGTTGGAACAAGAAATAGAAATGGATGAAATGAAAAGCCTGAGAGTGTGGTAAATCTATTGAATATTGATCCAATTGAATTTGAATTCGGATATGGATTAATTCCTCTTGCCGATACAAATCAAGGTGGGGATCTTTTAGATCGTGTAGTTATGATTCGTAGACAATTAGCTATTGAATTAGGTATCGTTATTCCTGTTGTACGTATACGGGATAACATTCAGTTGCAACCTAATGAGTATCGATTAAAGATAAAAGGAAATGAATTAGCCAAAGGCGAGATTCTTCTTGATCATTATTTAGCAATGGCACCAGGAATTGAAGATGATTCAATTGAAGGAATTGACACCATTGAGCCATCGTTTGGTTTGCCTGCAAAATGGATTACAGAAGAAATGAAGGATACGGCGGAAATGTATGGATATACGGTAGTAGATCCACCATCTGTTGTTTCTACACACATTACAGAGATTATTAAACAACATGCACATGAGCTATTAGGTCGACAAGAAACAAAACAATTAATAGATCACTTAAAAGAATCTTACCCAATTTTAGTGGAAGAAGTAACACCTTCACCACTTGGAATTGGGGATATTCAAAAAGTTCTTGCAAAGCTTTTAAGAGAAAAGGTATCTATACGAAACTTACCAATTATCTTTGAAACATTAGCAGATTTCGGAAAAATGACTTCGGATACTGAACTGTTAGGTGAATATGTTAGACAAGCGTTAGCTAAACAAATTACTTCCCAATATGCTGATCAGGAACAAATGATGAAGGTTGTTACCTTATCAGGTAGGGTAGAAAAACTTATAGCAGAAGGTGTCCAACAAACAGAGCATGGAAATTATTTATCATTAAGCCCGGATGTTTCACAACAACTTATTGAAGCTATAGCAAAAGAAATTGAAATGCTTTCACTTCAACAACAAACACCAATTGTATTATGTTCACCTGCAGTGAGAATGTATGTTAGACAGCTAACAGATCGTTATTTCCCTCAGGTACCTATATTGTCATATAATGAACTAGAAGCAAATGTCGAAGTACAAAGTATCGGGGTGGTAAACGTCGAATGAAGGTAAAAAAATATGTCGCACCATCTATGCAAGAAGCAATGAAAAAAATCCGTGCTGAAATGGGTAATGATGTAGTTATTTTGAATTCCAAAAGTATTCAAACAGGTGGTTTTCTAGGTCTTTTTACTAAAAAAAAGATTGAAGTGATTGCTGCAATGGATCCGGATGTACAAGTAGATCCGCAGCCAAAGAAAGAAACAAAAGCAATTGTTCAAGAAAACACAGTACCACAAACAAAGTTCAATTCTGAGCTAGCAAATCAAAGCACACCAAAACCAGTTGAAAAAGTAACTGATCACAAGCCCCTTTTAGACGAAATAAATGAGTTGAAGCGACTTGTTCAAACCATTTCCAGTGATGAAAAAATGGGACAATACCCTGAACCGCTTCAACTACTTTTACAAAAGATGATCAAACAAGATATTAGTTCATCTATAAGAGCTCAAATTATGGGTGAACTTTTGGAATATTGGTATAACAAAAAGGGTGACGTCACAGTTGAACAGCTATTTAAGAAACAAATGGAACTCTTTGCTAGCCGTATTTCCAATCTTGAGTTTGGTGGAATTTCTTATAAAAAGAAATACATTAATGTTATTGGCCCAACAGGAGTAGGTAAAACAACTACTTTAGCGAAATTAGCAGCTGAATGTGTGTTACAAAAGAAGAAAAAAGTTGCTTTTATCACAACTGACACTTATAGAATTGCGGCTATTGAACAGTTAAAAACATATGCAAAAATTTTAGACGTTCCAATGGAAGTTTGTTATACAATTGAAGATTTTAAAGAAGCTAAAAAGAAACTTTCTATGTATGATTATGTATTTATCGATACTGCAGGACGAAATTTTTTAGAAGAAAAGTATGTTTCTGATTTAGAAAAGATTATTGATTTTAATGAGGAAATGGAAACGTATCTTGTTCTTGCTGCTACAGCAAAATCTTCTGATATGTTAGCGGTATATGAACAATTTTCTGTCATTCCAATAAGTAAACTTATCTTTACAAAGTTAGACGAAACAGCAACAAGAGGAACATTGTTTGATGTCATGATAAAGACAAATAAAGGTATTGCCTATACGACCCATGGTCAAGATGTCCCAGATGATATTGAAGCAGCTACACGAGAACGTATAGTCGAACAAATGTTGAGGTAATCAAATGGTAAATGATCAAGCAGAACGTTTAAGACAAAGACTAAATAGCTTAAAAACTCAAGCCAAGTCAATTGCGGTAATGAGTGGAAAAGGCGGGGTTGGTAAATCAAATTTTTCCCTTAATTTTTCATTGGCTCTACAAAAAGAAAATAAACGAGTTTTATTGTTTGATTTAGATATAGGTATGGGAAACATTGATATCTTAATAGGCGAAAGTTCTAAATATTCAATTGTTGACTTTTTCCAAAAAGATCTATCACTTACTGATATTATTTCAACTGGACCAGATGGATTGGAGTATATTTCTGGTGGCAGTGGGTTAGGAACTATTTTCCAACTTGATGAGACAAAATTCCAACGATTTCTACAGCAGTTAGATCTCTTATTTAAAGTATACGATTATATCATCTTTGATATGGGGGCCGGAATTTCAGAAGATAGTTTGCGCTTTTTACTTTCTGTTGATGAAATTATTGTTATTACAACTCCAGAACCAACATCAATGACTGATGCTTATTCAGCTATTAAACATGTGTGTCTGAACCACCCAACGATACCCTTTTCAATTGTAGTAAATAGGCTTTTAACAAGAAGGTTGGTGACTCTACTTATAGCAGATTCGCACAAACGATTACCCAATTTTTGAGTCGCCAGGTTTCATTATTAGGTATCATACCTGATGATTCAACGATCATGAAAGCTGTTATTGACCAAAAACCAGTATTATTATATCAACCTAATTGTCAAGCTAGTAAAGCTTTAATAACAATTTCAAAGGATTTTATTCGAACAAAGTCAACTGATGTAGAAGTAGTTGATTCAACACCTTTTATATCGAAATTAAAAAATTTCTTCATGAAGGGTAGGTAAACAATAATGGGGAAAATACGAGTGCTGGTAGTGGATGATTCAGCTTTTATGAGAAAGCTTATTACAGATTTTCTTGTTGAACATGAGAGCATTGAAGTCGTAGGAACGGCTAGAAATGGTGAAGATGCGCTAGCAAAAATCGAAGAGATAAATCCAGATGTTATAACCCTTGACGTTGAGATGCCTGTTTTGAATGGACTCGAAGCTCTAAAGGTTATTATGAATAAATATCCTCGTCCGGTCATTATGCTTTCTAGTACTACAAAAGAAGGTGCTGAAAATACGATTTTATCCCTACAATACGGGGCATTTGATTTCATCACAAAACCTTCTGGGGCCATTTCATTAGATCTTCACAAAGTAAAGGAAGAGTTAAAGGAAAAAGTCATTTTGGCTAATTCTTCGAGGCGAAATAAAACAATAAGTCGATTTACGGAAAAAAAGACTCCACTTACAGTGAATGAATATAGTAAAATAGACTCAATAGATTACAAAAGCCCTACTTCTTTCGACAAAAACCATCTTAAGTCATCAATTGTTTGTATAGGAACATCAACTGGAGGACCTAGGAACTTTGCAACATGTATTAACAAAAATACCTGCAAACATTGATGCACCAATCTTTATCGTTCAACATATGCCTCCTGGTTTCACGCATTCATTGGCGAGTCGATTGAACTCTATTTCTTCAATTGAAGTGAAAGAAGCAGTTAATGGTGAATTAGTAAAGAAAGGTACAGCTTATATTGCACCGGGTGGATCTCATCTAAAAATAGTAAAAACAGGCACATCACTTACTATTAAAATTGACCAGTCTGCAATAAGAAATGGGCATCGTCCTTCTGTAGATGTGATGTTTGATTCTATTAGCGAACTAAAAGATTACTGCAAAGTAGCTGTAATTATGACTGGAATGGGATCTGATGGTTCAGAAGGTTTGAAGAAGCTAAAGTCAACGGGAGTGGTAAAAGCTATTTCTGAATCTGAACAAACATCTGTTGTATACGGAATGCCTAAAGCAGCAGTGGCAACAAATCTGGTAGATAAAGTTGAAAATGTTGAGAATATAGCAGCGGCTATTATGAACTTTTTGACAAATCAGCGTTAAAAAACAATTTTCGCTGTGTTAGTTTTGATGTGTATCATAATAATTTTCCAAATATAAATAAATTACTTAACTTGATACTTAGGGGTGTTACCGTATGGAAATGAATCAATACCTAGAAGTCTTTATTGAAGAAAGTAAAGAGCATCTACAAGCTTGTAATGAGAAATTACTAGAATTAGAGAAAAACCCAACTGATCTATCAATTGTCAATGATATTTTCCGTTCGGCACATACACTCAAAGGAATGAGTGCAACAATGGGTTACGAAGATTTAGCTAGTTTAACACATCAAATGGAAAATGTCTTAGATGCCATTCGAAATGAAAAACTATCTGTTTCTGCTGAAATTCTTGATGTTGTATTTGCTTCTGTTGATGATTTAGAGGAAATGGTTTTCTCTATAGCAGAAGGTGGAGATGGTAAGAAGGATGTTTCAAAAGTAGTTGAAATGTTGAAGAAAATTGAAAATGGTGAAGCTGTTGCAGAAGAGTCATCACCCTCAAACGAGGTAACTCTTTCACAATCAATTCAAGATTATGATGATTATGAAAATGCCGTTATTCAGCAATCTAAAGAACAAGGATTTTCAGCATTTGAATTAACGATAACCTTAAGAGAAGATTGTTTGTTAAAAGCTGCTCGAGTATTTATGGTGTTTGAAATTCTAGAGCAGGCTGGTGAAGTTATTAAGTCCGTTCCATCAGTTGATCAATTAGAAGAAGAAAAATTTGATCATCAATTCACTGTTGCAATTGTAACAAAGGATTCTTCTGAAGATATTCAAAATAAGGTAATGAAAGTTTCTGAAATTGATAGTGTAAATGTTCAACCAATAGTAGTAGCTGAAAAAAATATGAAACAAGCTCATGAAGAAACTTCTCAACAAGAATTAACGGTAGCTGAGGAAGAAGTAGTAAAACATGTACAAGCCAAAGAGCAGGTTAAAACAGCTACAAAGCAGGTTGCTGCTACAAGTACTAAGACAATACGTGTTAATATTGAACGTTTGGATATTTTAATGAATCTTTTCGAGGAATTGGTTATTGACCGAGGTAGATTAGAGCAGATTTCTAAAGATTTAAACAATAATGAGCTTAATGAAACTGTAGAAAGAATGTCTCGTATCTCTGGAGATTTACAGAATATTATCCTAAATATGCGAATGGTACCAGTTGAAACTGTGTTTAACCGATTCCCACGAATGATTAGACAACTCGCTAAAGATTTAAACAAAAAAATAAATCTTGAAATTATCGGTGCAGAAACAGAACTTGACCGCACAGTTATTGATGAGATTGGGGACCCATTAGTTCACTTACTTCGAAATGCGATTGATCACGGTGTAGAAATGCCAGACGTTCGTGTGAAAAATGGTAAAAGTGAAGAAGGTAATGTTGTTTTAAGAGCTTATCATAGTGGAAACCATGTTTTCATTGAAATCGAAGATGATGGTGCTGGAATTAGTCGTGACCGAGTCTTGAAGAAAGCATTAGATAGAGGAGTAGTAACAGAACAGGTTGCTTCTACACTAACGGATAAACAAGTTTACGAATTGATTTTCTCTTCAGGATTCTCTACTGCTGATCAAATTTCAGATATCTCTGGTCGTGGAGTAGGACTGGATGTTGTAAAAAGCACGATTGAATCATTAGGAGGAACGGTATCAGTAGATGCTCAGGAAGGAAAAGGATCACTTTTCTCTATCCAACTTCCGCTTACATTATCGATTATCTCCGTCATGTTAGTTGAATTACGTAAAGAAAAATATGCAATTCCACTATCATCAATCATTGAAACAGCTGTTATTAAAAAAGATGAGATTTTACAAGCACATAATCAAAAAGTAATTGATTTCCGTGGGAAAATTGTGCCGTTAGTCTTCTTATCTGAAATCTTTGAAGTACCAGAAGAAAGCGAAAATGAAGATTTTGTTTCATTAATTATTGTACGTAAAGGTGACAAAATGGCAGCACTTGTCGTTGACTCCTTCATTGGTCAGCAGGAAATCGTTCTAAAATCTCTTGGAAATTACTTGAACTCAGTATTTGCCATCTCAGGTGCTACTATTTTAGGTGATGGTCAAGTAGCGTTAATCGTTGATTGTAATTCTTTAATAAAATAGTGACTTCATTTAGAACGTTTGTTTTTTAAGCTTATTATTTAAATCAAGATGCTGATATTTTCTTTTGAGAGGGGATTAAACGATGAGTGAACATATATCTGGTGACTTAAAAGTCATTGTTTTTCAATTACAAGATGAGGAATACGGAATTCCTGTACAACAAGTTCGTTCTATTGAAAAAGTTCAACATATTACTAGAGTTCCAAGAACAGCTTCTTATATTAAAGGAGTAATTAATTTACGTGGAGTTGTAACACCTATTATAGATTTACGCAAAAGATTTGGATTAAAAGACCTCGAAGATACTGAAAGTACAAGAATGATTATTGTTTCCAAAGAAGATATGGAAGTCGGGTTTATTGTAGATGCAGCAAATGATGTTATTGATATTCACCAGGACATTATTGAACCTGCACCAGAAGTTGTTGGGCTGTGGAAGTTGAGTATATTCAAGGAGTAGCAAAATTAGATAAAAGATTAATTGTTATGATTGATTTAGAACAAGTACTGAAAAGTAATGACGAGCGTTCTCTTCTCGGTGTATAGAGGGACTTTAAATGGATTATATTAATTTTATTTCATCTACACATATCGATATTTTAAAAGAAGTAGGGAATATTGGTGCTGGCCATTCAGCAACTTCATTATCGAAGTTGCTGGCAAAAAAGATAGATATGAATGTACCAGATGTTAAGATTGTTTCCTTTAACGACTTAATGGAATGGGTAGGCGGTCCTGACGTTGTCATAGCTAGTGTCTTTTTAAGGATTGAAGGTGATATCCCTGGCTCCTTATTCTTTGTATTAAGCATTGAACAAGCTGAACGCTTTATAAAACAGCTAATCGGCGATGATCAATTTTCGTTAAAAGAACCACCATATAATGAATTAGGGTTATCTGCATTTCAAGAACTCGGTAATATTTTAACAGGATCATATTTATCATCATTATCTGATTTGACAGATTTAACAATCTATCCTTCAGTTCCTGCACTTACAATTGATATGTTTGGTGCTGTTATTAGTCACGGTTTAATTGAGTTATCACATGCGGGTGATTTTGCTATTATCATTGACACTGCAATTAAGGAAGAAGATCAGTTAGAAAAAGATTCAGTAAAAGGGCATTTCTTTCTCTTACCAGATCCAGATTCCTTTAAAAAGTTATTTGATGCACTTGGTGTAAAAGATGAAGAATGAGTCAATTGAGATTGTTAAAGTTGGGATTGCTGATTTAAATATAGTGAAATCTCCACAGCGAATTCGCACCTCAGGATTAGGATCTTGTGTAGGTCTTATTTTATTCGATAGGATCTACCAAATAGCTGGACTGGCTCATGTTATGCTACCAGATTCAACACTAGCAAATCAGTCGTCTATTAATCAGGCAAAATATGCAGACACTGCCGTTCCATTACTAATCGACAAATTAGTAGAAGCAGGAGCAAAAATGAGGTCTTTACAAGCTAAGATGGCTGGTGGTGCTCAAATGTTCCAATTTCAAACAACTAGTGACATGATGAGAATCGGCCCAAGAAATGTAGAAGCAGTTAAAGAAGTACTTAAATCATATAACATACCTTTACTAAAAGAAGATGTTGGTGGTAATAGCGGAAGAACCATTGAATTTGATCCAATAACTTGTGAGTTAATGATTAGAACAGTAAATCAAGGTGTGAAAATTATTTAACTTATAAAAACCAAGCCTGTTATTTATTACTGGGTGTGAAGGTTTTTGAAAGATAAAATTGCTTTTCAATGAAACATATCTGTATCAGGGGGATAAAAATGACACTAATGACACTAACCGATGAACAAGTAATTTGGCAAAAATGGATAGATGTACGAGATTCTCATGCTGGTGATGCGCTCATCAAGAAATATATGCCCCTTGTTTCTTATCATGTTCAAAGAATTTCTATTGGACTTCCAAAGAATGTAAATAAAGACGATTTAATGAGCTTAGGCTTGTTTGGGTTATATGATGCATTAGAGAAATTTGACCCAAATCGTGATTTAAAGTTCGACACGTATGCTTCTTTCCGGGTGCGAGGAGCAATCATAGATGGCCTAAGAAAAGAAGATTGGCTACCACGGAGTTCACGTGAAAAGGCTAAACGAGTAGAAGCGGCGATTGATAAATTAGAGCAAAAACATTTGCGAAATATTTCCACGAAAGAAATTGCAAATGAACTTGGCTTAACAGAAGATGAAGTTATTGGTGTGATGAATGAAGGTTTTTTTGCAAATGTATTGTCTATTGATGATCAATTGTTTGATCAAGATGATGGCGAAAGTATTGGGTTTACTGTGAAAGATGATAACCAGGTAACACCGGAAGAAAAGATGATTAATGATGAATTAATCAGTCAGTTATCTGAAGTTATCACTCAATTAAGTGAAAAAGAGCAGCTTGTTATAAGCTTCTTTTACAAAGAAGAATTAACTTTAACAGAAATTGGTCAAGTTATGAACCTATCAACTTCAAGAATCTCACAAATTCATTCTAAAGCGTTGTTTAAATTAAGAAAAATATTAGAAAATGTAATACATTAATATTTTTCATAGAATCATTAGCACAATCATGAGGTAAGCCAACAAGACTTTACAAACAAACATCAGTATTGTGCTTCGTAAAGGTGAGGATGATATGAGCTTAAAAAATATAGAAATGCAAATTGCTCTGCCTCGCACTCATGATGCTGGGAAGATTCAAGAACAGCTCAATCAAAGAAATCAGATTAATCATGATCAACTTGCACATTCTATACAAAAGGAAGTAGACTTAAAAAGATCGCAGGTCCAGGAAAATCAAGAAAGTGAAAAGTTACAATTAAAAAGGGATCAATCAGAGCAACATCATAATCAGAAGAAAAAGAAAAAAGAAGAACAAAAACAAGAGGAGAATCCTGACCACCCCTATAAGGGGAAAACAATTGATTTTTTTGGTTAAGAGAGGATGCCTATGCCGACTATATTACTTTTCATAAGTTTACTACTTCATGTAGTAGCTTTTTATTTTATCGTTGTTCTTTATATGAAATACTCTACAATAAAAAATATATCTGATACACAGCGTCAGTTACTTGAAGAAACAGAAAATTCTATGACAAGTTTTCTTATTGATATTAAGGATGAGAATGACAGACTTATTGAAAAGTTATTGAAAACTTCTAATTCAATTCCTCAAAAAAAAGAAGAACATCATTTCAATCCAATTAATCAAGATCAAAAAGCTAGTCATGTTGAAATACAAAAACCTGATAAACAAGTTGATGAACATGAACTTCCTGATCACTTATTAAATGTTGATCAAGTGGAGGATATCGTTGAAATTAATCAACCTAAACAACAAAAAAATCCATCTTTTGAAGAAAAAGCTATAAATCTTTATAAAGAGGGACATACTATTGAACAAATTGCGAAACGGTTGAATGTTGGTAAAACAGAAATCGAGCTTCTTTTAAAATTTCGTCAATTATAATTGAATCAAAGCGTTGTTTAATGAGTAATCAAATAATATTGTTAAGAAGTTTTACTTTACTCTTGAATGTGGTAGGTTAATATGGTATATTAATTTTTGGTGTTATTACACACGCTTATAGATTTAAGTATTGGTGCTGTTAACCTTATCATAAAATTATATGCTTAAAGATAACAGTTATGCTTAAAGATGATATAAGCGGAGGAGATCAAAACCATTAGGAGGAACAAATTAATGTCAGTAATTTCTATGAAACAATTGCTTGAAGCTGGTGTTCACTTCGGTCACCAAACACGCCGTTGGAACCCAAAAATGAAACGTTACATCTTCACTGAGCGTAACGGTATCTACATCATCGACCTTCAAAAAACAGTTAAAAAGGTTGAAGAAGCTTACAAATTCGTTAAAGAACTTGGAGCTGAAGGTGGTACAATCCTTTTCGTAGGTACAAAAAAACAAGCACAAGATTCAGTTAAAGAAGAAGCAGAACGTTCTGGAATGTACTTTGTAAACCAACGTTGGTTAGGTGGTACATTAACAAACTTTGAAACAATCCAAAAGCGTATCAAACGTTTAAAAGATATTCAAAGAATGCAAGAAGATGGCACTTTTGAAGTACTACCAAAGAAAGAAGTAGTACAACTTAACAAAGAGCTTGAGCGTCTTGAAAAATTCCTTGGTGGAATTAAAGACATGAAGCAATTACCAGATGCATTATTCATTATTGATCCTCGTAAAGAGCGTATCGCTGTTGCAGAAGCTCGTAAATTAAACATCCCGATCGTAGGTATCGTTGATACTAACTGTGATCCTGATGAAATTGATTACGTAATCCCTGCAAATGATGATGCAATCCGCGCTGTTAAGCTTCTAACTGCAAAAATTGCAGATGCAATTTTAGAATCTAAACAAGGTGAAGAAACTACACCTGCTTAATGTGCAAAAGGTGATAAGGGGGAATGACCTTTTATCACCTTTTTTTAAAGTAAGTTACATAAGAAATAACTAAATCTGGGCATCTTGGAAACCATAAGGAGAAACCTTAGGTCTCTATAATAAACTGCCTATTGTTATCATATCCACTTATTTAAAATAATGGATGGTTAGAATCATTTAAAAACCCATATGACTTTAAGGAGGAATACCGTAATGGCAGTAACTGCACAAATGGTAAAAGAATTACGTGAAAAAACAGGCGCTGGAATGATGGATTGTAAAAAAGCGTTAACTGAAACTAATGGAGATATGGATCAAGCAATCGACTATCTTCGTGAAAAAGGTATTGCTAAAGCAGCTAAAAAGGCTGATCGTATTGCTGCTGAAGGTTCTACATTAGTGAAAGTAAACGGTAATGAAGCAGTAATCTTAGAAGTAAACTCTGAGACTGATTTCGTAGCGAAAAACGAAGGTTTCAAAGAATTAATTAACGGTTTAGCTGATTTCTTACTTGAGAAGAAGCCTGCAGATGCAGACGCAGCTTTATCTGAGACAATGAGCAATGGCACAACTGTTGCTGATTACATCAATTCTGCAATTGCTAAAATCGGAGAAAAAATCACTCTTCGTCGTTTTACTGTATTATCAAAAACTGACAATGATGCATTTGGTGCATACCTACATATGGGAGGACGTATCGGCGTTCTAACATTACTAGAAGGTACAACTGATGCAGATGCTGCAAAAGATGTTGCAATGCATGCAGCTGCTGTAAATCCTAAGTATGTATCACGTGATCAAGTTTCTGCTGAAGAAGCTGAGCATGAGCGTAAAATCTTAACTGAACAAGCTCTAAACGAAGGTAAGCCAGAAAATATTGTTGCAAAAATGGTTGAAGGTCGTCTTGGTAAATATTTTGAAGACATCTGTTTACTTGACCAAAGCTTTGTTAAGAATCCAGATCAAAAAGTTAAAGAATTTGTTCAATCTAAAGGTGCAACTGTAAAAACTTTCATCCGCTATGAAGTTGGAGAAGGTATTGAAAAGCGCCAAGATAACTTTGCTGAAGAAGTTATGAGTCAAGTTAAAAAATAAGTATTAATATGTACACAAATAAGATTTCATAATCGAAGTTGTGTACAGATACATGTTTTTCTTATAATGGAAAAAGGGAACACAGCATGTGTTCCCTTCTTTTTAGAGAGATGGGACCTATCTAAAGCTGTGTAGGATTTTAAAGAATCTAAGCCGAATAACACGGATAAAATAGAATTGAGAGTAAATTCATCAGTTCATGTTAGTTACACATTAATATCCATGAAAAAAGCTTAGTATTTATCATGCGGAACAGAGAGTTGGAGGTAATCATGAGTAAACCTAAATATCAACGTATTGTACTAAAATTAAGTGGTGAAGCACTTGCGGGTGATAATGGATTTGGAATTAACCCTTCAGTTATTCAGTCAATTGCTAAACAAGTGAAGGAAATTGCTGAACTAGATGTTGAGGTAGCTGTTGTCGTTGGAGGCGGAAACATTTGGCGCGGTAAAATCGGTAGTGAAATGGGAATGGACCGTGCAACCGCCGACTACATGGGAATGCTTGCAACTGTCATGAACTCACTTGCTTTACAAGATAGCCTTGAAACACAAGGAATTCAAACACGTGTTCAAACATCTATTGAAATGAGACAGGTTGCGGAGCCATACATAAGAAGAAAAGCAATTCGTCACCTTGAAAAGAAACGCGTTGTGATCTTTGCTGCTGGTACCGGAAATCCATATTTCTCTACAGATACGACTGCGGCATTACGTGCTGCAGAAATTGAAGCAGATGTTATTCTTATGGCGAAAAACAATGTGGATGGTGTTTATAACGCCGACCCTAGAATTGACAAAGATGCTGTTAAATATGAAACTCTTTCATACTTAGATGTACTTAAAGAAGGTCTTGCTGTAATGGATTCAACTGCGTCTTCTTTATGCATGGATAATGATATCCCATTAATTGTCTTCTCAATTATGGAAGAAGGTAATATTAAGCGTGCCGTGATTGGCGAAAATATTGGAACAATTGTAAGGGGGAAATAATCTTGGCTAAACAAATTTTAGCAAACACAAAAGAAAAAATGGAAAAAGCTGTTGCTTCTTTAACTCGTGAATTAGCTTCAGTAAGAGCTGGACGTGCTAGTGCAAACTTATTAGACAAAATTTCAGTTGACTATTATGGGGCTCCAACACCTGTTAATCAACTTGCATCTATTAGTGTGCCAGAAGCAAGACTTTTAGTTATCCAACCTTATGATAAAACTGTTTTAGGTGATATCGAAAAGGCTATTTTAAAATCTGACTTGGGTTTAACACCTTCAAATGATGGTTCTCTTATTCGACTTTCTATTCCTGCTCTAACAGAGGAAAGACGTAAGGAACTTGTTAAGTTAGTTAAAAAATATGCAGAAGAAGCAAAAGTTGCAGTGCGTAATATTAGACGTGATGGTAATGACGACCTGAAGAAATTGGAAAAAAACGGGGATATTACTGAAGATGAATTACGTGGCAACACTGAAGAAGTACAAAAGTTAACAGATGATTATATTGTGAAAGTTGATCAAGTTGCAAAAGATAAAGAAAAAGAAATCATGGAAGTTTAAGTGGAAAATCTGTACAATAGGAATGGAAAGACCCTCTAATGTTTACAGGGGGTTTTTTTGTTAAAGATAAGAGAATATGATATCTTTACTTAATATTGGTGTCTAGATGAAGCGCCTAGCCTCTTGAGGTCATAAGCCACAAATGAATTGAAGACAAAGAGCCTCTTCTATTCATTTGTTTCTTATGCTTGTGAAATTGAGCAAGGCGTTTACGTTTTTCTTATAGTTTAACGTCATCATGGTAGAAAGAGATCATGAATTATTGGGTGATGGAGGAATCACATGCTCAACATATTAAAGAAATGGAAAGGAAACCCTCGGCCTTCCAATGAACAAACGTTAAGTAAAGAGGACATTTTAAAGGGAGAAATTCCAAAACATATTGCCATTATTATGGATGGAAATGGAAGGTGGGCAAAAAAACGTGCCTTACCTCGGATAGCAGGACATCATGAGGGCATGAAAGTTGTCAGAAAGATAACGAAACAGGCTAATTCACTTGGTGTTAAAACTCTTACTTTGTATGCTTTTTCAACTGAAAACTGGAAACGCCCTAAGGTAGAAGTAGATTATTTAATGAAGTTACCTGAAGAATTTTTAAATACTTATTTACCTGAGCTTATTGAGGAAAATGTACAGGTTCGCATTATGGGGGATAAAAACAGACTCCCTGTGCATACATTAAGTGCTGTTGAAAAGGCTATAAATGAGACAAGTGATAACGATGGTCTTGTTTTAAATTTTGCATTGAATTATGGCAGTCGTGCTGAAATTATTACTGCAGTTCAACAGATTGCTAAAGATATTGATAGTGGTAAAATAAACGGTAATTCAATTGATGAATCGCTTTTCTCCAATTATTTAATGTCTCAATCACTAGATGATCCTGACCTATTAATACGTACTAGTGGTGAAATCCGTTTAAGCAATTTTATGTTATGGCAACTAGCCTATACAGAATTTTGGTTCACTGAAGTATTGTGGCCTGATTTTAATGAACAATGTTTTTTACAAGCAATACACACATATCAACAAAGAGGACGCAGATTTGGTGGCGTATAAAGGTGATGAAATTTTAAATGAAACAACGAATTCTTACTGCAATATTAGCTGCAGCAGTTTTTCTTCCATTTGTTATATACGGAAATCTTCCGTTTACAATATTTGTTTATTTACTAGCATCAATTGGATTGTATGAATTGTTAAGAATGAAAAAAATATCGTTAGTAAGTTTTCCTGGATTAATTAGCTTATTAATTTTATGGGTTCTATTAATTCCAAATTCTTATATAACAATATTAAACGATATAAATTTTTCTAAGGCTGAATTAGCATTACTAGCTTTGTTATTTTTGTTAACTTACACGGTTATTACGAAAAATAAGTTTACATTTGATGATGTTGGTTTTGTTGTAATTTCTGTATTTTATCTTGGGATCGGTTTTTACTTTTTTATTGAAACAAGGCATTCTGGCTTGGCAGAAGTATTTTACGCATTATTTTTAATATGGGTAACTGATTCAGGAGCTTATTTTGTCGGTCGGGCAATGGGGAAAAACAAGCTTTGGCCCGAAATAAGTCCGAATAAAACAGTAGAAGGGGCAGTGGGTGGAGTTTTATTTGCTGTTATTTTCGCTTGGGTGTACCACATGTTTACTGGAGTTTTAGATTCTTTCCTTATCATTACGGTTATGACAATCTTTCTCTCTGTTTTTGGACAAATTGGAGACTTGGTTGAATCTGCATTCAAACGCCATTATCAAGTAAAGGATTCTGGTTCAATTCTTCCGGGCCATGGTGGTATTTTAGATCGATTCGATAGTCTATTATTTGTATTACCTCTACTTCACTTTTTAAATATTCTTTTTTAAAAATGTTTAAGTCCATAACATTAATGTGATGGATATTAGTAATACGCATTTCTTTTTGATTGGAAGTGACTTTGTGAAGAAAATAAGTTTACTTGGAGCTACTGGTTCGATAGGAATCCAAACTTTATCAGTAATAGAAGCACACCCTGATGAGTTTGAGCTAGTTTCCATGTCTTTTGGAAGAAATATAAAATCGGGAATTGAAATCATTAGAAAATTCAACCCTCGATTTGTTGCGGTTCAAGATAAAGAAACATATGAAAAATTGAAACTTGAGCTTGAAATCGATAAAATAAAAATCGGTTACGGACAAGAAGCATTAATAGAGGCGGCTATATTTGATGATGTTGATTGTTTAGTTAATGCAGTTGTTGGTAGTGTAGTAGGCTTGTTCCAACGTTAAAAGCAATTGAAAACAAAATTACAATTGCAATTGCTAATAAAGAAACACTCGTAACAGCCGGTCACCTAGTAACAGAATATGCAAGGAAACACGAAGTTGACTTGTTACCAGTTGATAGTGAACATTCTGCGATTTTTCAATGTTTACAAGGTGAAAAATCAAAAAATATAAAACGTCTAATCATAACTGCATCTGGTGGGAGTTTTCGGGATAAAACGAGAGAAGAATTGACCAACGTTACAGTAGAGCAGGCTTTAAATCATCCAAATTGGTCAATGGGTGCCAAAATTACAATCGATTCTGCAACAATGATGAACAAGGGGCTCGAGGTGATTGAGGCACATTGGTTATTTAATATTCCTTATCAAAAAATCGATGTACTGTTACATAAAGAAAGTATTATACATTCTTTAGTGGAATTCCACGATCGTAGTGTGATTGCTCAGTTAGGAACACCAGATATGAGAGTTCCTATTCAATATGCATTAACTTATCCAGACAGACTTCCGCTTGAAAATGCTAAAAGACTTGAATTGTGGGAACATGGGAAACTTCATTTTGAAAAAATCAACTTTAATAGGTACAAATGCTTACAATATGCTTTTGATTCAGGTAAAATAGGTGGGACAATGCCAACTGTACTAAATGCTGCAAATGAAGAAGCAGTTGAAGCTTTTTTGAAGGGTAAGATAAAGTTCCTTCAAATTGAAGACTTAATTGAAAGAGCTATGGATAAGCATAAGAGCATCGCGCATCCAGATTTGGAGCAAATTCAAGAAGTTGATCAACTAACGCGAAATTTTGTACAAACATTAATCTCATAAAGGTGGTCATTCAAAATGAATACAGTGATAGCGTTTGTCCTTATTTTCGGTGCTCTAGTATTTTTTCATGAGCTAGGTCATTTAATGTTAGCAAATAGAGCTGGGATACTTTGCCGCGAATTCGCTATAGGGTTTGGTCCGAAAATTTTATCATTTAAAAAGAATGAAACAGTGTATACAATTCGACTCCTTCCTATTGGGGGATTCGTACGAATGGCTGGGGAAGATCCTGAGGTTATCGAGGTTAAACCTGGACACAATGTAGGATTATTATTTAACAAGGAAGACAAAGTTGAAAAGATCATTCTTAACAATAAAGAAAAATACCCTCAAGCACGTGTTATAGAGGTAGAAAATGTTGATCTTGAGCATAACATGTTTATCTCAGGCTATGAACACGGAGAAGAGGATTTTATTAAAAGATTCGATGTGAGTGAAACATCTTATTTTATTGTAGATGGTCAAGAAACACAAATTGCTCCTTATAATCGACAGTTCCAATCAAAAACTGTAGGTCAAAGGATTGCTGCTATTTTTGCAGGTCCGTTTATGAATTTTCTTCTTGCTTTTGTTATTTTAGTTTCCCTAGGTTTTATTCAAGGTGCACCAGTTGATGAACCAAGATTAGGGAAATTGACTTCTGATGGTGCTGCAAATGAGGCGGGGTTACAAGAGGGAGATGAAATTCATTCTATTGAAGGTGAATCAACATCTTCTTGGGGTGAAGTAGTATCAATCATTCAAGAAAATCCGGATAAAGAATTAACATTTGAAGTAGAACGTAATGGCGAAATGTTAAGCTTAGAAGTGGTGCCTGCAGCAACAAAGGTTGGTGAAACTGTCATTGGACGGATTGGTGCATATAATCCTGTTGATAAGTCATTCGGAAGTTCGTTAAAATATGGTTTTGTTGAAACGTATACGTGGACGAAAGAAATTTTAATCGGGTTTGGAAAGCTTGTGACAGGACAATTCTCAATTGATATGCTGTCAGGTCCGGTTGGTATTTATGACATGACAGATCAAGTTGCCGAGTCTGGGACAACTAATTTATTAAGATGGGCAGCACTACTAAGTATTAATCTAGGAATAGTTAACTTGTTGCCGATCCCAGCTTTAGATGGTGGTCGCTTATTATTTTTATTCATTGAGGCATTAAGAGGAAAGCCAATTGATCGCCAAAAGGAAGGTATTGTTCATTTTATTGGTTTTTCTTTACTTATGCTCTTAATGCTTGTTGTTACATGGAACGACATTCAACGCTTATTTCTGTAAAGAAGTTTAATTAAAATAGAGGTGCTCGTAAATGAAACAAAGTATGACGTTTATTCCTACTCTTAGAGAAGTTCCAGCTGATGCTGAAGTCAAAAGCCATCAGCTAATGCTACGAGCTGGATTTATTAGACAAAATACAAGTGGCGTGTATAGCTACTTACCTTTAGCACAAAAAGTACTAAAGAAAATTGAACAAATTGTTCGTGAGGAAATGAATAAAGCTGGAGCTTCAGAGTTATTAATGCCTGCATTGCAGCAGAGTGAACTTTGGCAAGAATCAGGTCGTTGGTATTCCTATGGCCCTGAATTAATGAGATTAAAGGATCGTCATAACCGTGAATTTGCTCTAGGAGCAACACATGAAGAAATGATTACAAGCCTTGTTCGTGATGAAGTGAAGTCATACAAACGTCTCCCACTTGGTTTGTACCAAATTCAAACTAAATTCCGCGATGAGAAACGTCCAAGATTTGGTGTTTTACGAGGACGTGAATTCATTATGAAAGATGCATATACCTTTCACGCAACAAACGAGAGCTTGGATGAGGTTTATAATAAAATGTTTACAGCTTATCAAAATATCTTCACACGCTGTGGCTTAGATTTTAGAGCTGTTATTGCAGACTCAGGTGCGATGGGTGGAACCGACACTCACGAATTTATGGTTCTTTCAGAGATTGGTGAAGACACAATTGCATATTCAGATACATCTCAATATGCAGCAAACATTGAAATGGCACCGGTTATTTCAACGTATGAAAAGAGTTCGGAAGAGCAGCAGTCATTAGAAAAAATAGAAACACCAAATCAAAAAACAATAGAAGAAATATCTTCATTTTTAAATATCTCAAAAGAAAATTGTATCAAGTCAGTTCTATTTAAAGTAGATGAAAAGTTTGTGCTCGTTCTTGTTCGTGGAGACCACGAAGTAAATGATATTAAAGTGAAAAACTTATATTCTGCTTCAGTAGTTGAATTAGCAACAGCAGAGGAAACAAAAGAAGCATTAAATTGTGTTCCTGGTTATGTAGGTCCAATTCATGTTTCAGAGGATGTAGAAGTCATTGCAGACCATGCAGTTGCAGTTATAGTAAACGGAGTATGCGGTGCTAATGAAGAAGCATTCCACTATACAGGAGTTAATTTAGAACGAGATGCAGCAGTTACTCAATATGCTGATTTACGTTTTATACAAGAAGGTGATCTTTCTCCTGATGGTGAAGGCATGATTAAATTTGCAAAAGGTATAGAAGTTGGTCATGTTTTTAAATTGGGAACAAGATATAGTGAAGCGATGAATGCTACATTCCTTGATGAAAATGGCCGAACGCAACCAATGATAATGATTGCTATGGCATTGGAGTCTCTAGAACATTAGCAGCTGTTATCGAGCAGAATAATGACGAAAATGGAATTGTTTGGCCTGAAGCGTTAGCACCATTTCAACTTCATATGATTCCTATTAATGTAAAAAATGATGCTCAAAAAGAATTAGGTGAAAAGCTGTACAATATATTTACTGACCTTGGTTATGAAGTTCTTCTTGATGATCGTCAAGAAAGAGCAGGGGTTAAATTTGCTGATTCCGATTTAATTGGCTTACCAGTTCGTGTAACAGTTGGTAAAAGAGCTGAAGAAGGAATTGTAGAAGTTAAAATACGTAAAACAGGTGAGTCTTTTGAAGTTTCAGTTGATGAGCTGGAAGGTAAAGTAAAACAAATACTTGGTAACTAAAAAATTGTTACTGCAAAGACAAAACCATGTTAAAATAATAAAATGAGAAGAAGAGGCTGCCCCATTATTAGACAATTTTCTTTTGAATTGTCTAATAATGGGGCAGCCTCTTCAATTGTGAAAAAAATAATATTCATGATTCTGGGAGAGGGGATATATAGGTCATGGACATGTTAAACAACCAAATTGAGCGATTTCAACTCCTGCTCCAGCAAATAAATTTAACAGAAGATGCAGCCGTTGTTCATTTTAAAAACGGTTCGATTGCTAGATTAACCGTTCATAAGCAATTGAAAAAATGGCATTTTCATTTTCAATTTGATAAGATTCTACCCTTTGATGTGTACCATTTATTTAAAACAAAACTATCAAAGGCTTTTTCACATATTGCAGATGTATCTTTTACATTTGAAGCAAGAGACCAAGCTTTTGATGAAAAGTTAGTACAAGATTATTGGTCAATTTGTATTCAAGAGATGGATGGTATTTCACCTCCGATGCTTGCTCTACTAAATGAGCAGAAGCCAACCCTCCAAGGGCTAAAGGTAGTCGTAAAAACAAAAAACGATACAGAAGCAATGACAATAAAAAGAAAATATGCTTCTCTTATTCAAGAAAGCTTTCAGCATTTTGGCTTTCCAACTTTTCAAATGGATACAACAGTAGCAGTAACAGAAGAAGAAATTAAACAATTTCAAGAGCAAAAGCTTCAAGAAGATAAAGCAAGAGGTTTCCAAGCGTTAACCGACATGGAAAATGCAGAAAAAGAGGATTCAATTCAGCCTGAACTTTCCGGCCCATTAACAATCGGTTATACAATAAAAGATGATGAAGAAATTCGTACAATGGCTTCCATTGAGGATGAAGAAAGAAGAGTAGCATTACAAGGGTATGTTTTTGATGCTGAAACAAGAGAATTACGAAGTGGAAGAATATTATTAACATTTAAAATTACTGATTATACAAGCTCGATACTAGTAAAAATGTTTGCGAGAGATAAAGAAGATGCAGTATTGGTACAAGCTGTAAAAAAAGGTATGTGGCTTAAAGTAAGAGGTAGTATCCAAAATGACACCTTTGTCCGAGATCTTGTTATGATTGCAAATGATATCAATGAAGTTACACCAAGAGAAAGACAAGATACTGCCCCTGAAGATGAAAAACGAGTCGAATTACATTTACATTCACCGATGAGTCAAATGGATGCTGTCACTTCAGTAAGCAAATATATTGAGCAAGCAAAGAAATGGGGTCATAAAGCGATAGCTCTAACGGATCATGCTGTTGCACAATCTTTTCCGGAGGCATATTCTGCAGGGAAAAAGAATGGAATCAAAGTATTGTTTGGTGTTGAAGTCAACTTAGTAGATGATGGAGTCCCGATTGCCTACAATTCTGAACATCGTTTATTGTCGGATGAAACCTATGTTGTGTTTGATGTAGAAACAACAGGCTTTCTGCAGTTTACGATACTATTATTGAGCTTGCCGCTGTTAAGATTCGTGATGGTGAAATTGTTGATCGCTTTGAATCCTTTGCTAACCCACACCATCCACTATCAGCTACAACAATTGATTTAACTGGTATTACGGACGATATGGTAAGGGATGCCCCTAATGTAGACGTAGTATTAAGGAAATTTAAAGAATGGATTGGGGACGACATTTTAGTTGCGCACAACGCGAGCTTTGATATGGGTTTTTTAAATGTTGGGTATAAAAAGCTTCTAGGTGAGGAAAAAGCAAAAAATCCTGTTATTGATACATTAGAGTTAGGTAGATTTCTATATCCTGAAATGAAAAACCACCGATTGAACACTCTTTGTAAAAAGTTTGATATTGAGTTAACACAGCACCACCGTGCTATTTATGATGCGGAAGCAACAGGATTCTTGCTTATTAAAATGTTAAAAGATGCTGCTGAACAAGAAATCGAATATCATGATCAATTTAATGAAAATATGGGAAAAGGAAATGCCTACCAGCGTTCTCGTCCATATCATGCAACGATTCTTGCTCAAAATGAAACAGGGTTAAAAAATCTATTTAAATTAGTCTCAATCTCGCATATTAACTATTTTTATCGGGTTCCACGAATTCCGCGTTCACAGCTTAATAAACTCCGGGAAGGTCTTATTATTGGCTCAGCCTGTGATAAGGGAGAGGTTTTTGAAGGAATGATGCAAAAATCACCTGAGGAAGTTGAGGAGATCGCTGCATTTTATGATTATTTAGAAGTTCATCCTTTAGAAGTTTATCAACACCTAATTACACTGGATTATATAAAAGATAATAATGCGTTACAGGAAATTGTAACGAATATTGTGAAGCTTGGTGAAAAATTAAATAAACCAGTCGTGGCAACGGGTAATGTCCATTACCTTAATCCTGTTGATAAAATTTATCGCAAAATATTGGTTAATTCTCAAGGAGGAGCCAATCCATTAAACCGCCATGAGCTACCGGATGTTCATTTTCGGACAACAGATGAAATGCTAAATGCTTTTTCATTTCTTGGCACAGAAAAGGCGAAAGAAATTGTAGTAGAAAATACAAACAAAGTAGCAGATATGATTGAAGAAGTTAAACCAATCAAAGATGATCTATATACACCAAAAATTGAAGGTGCAGATGATGAAATACGGGAAATGAGTTATTCGATGGCGAGAAGTATTTATGGTGAAAATCTACCGGAACTTGTTGAAGCACGTTTGGAAAAGGAATTAAAAAGTATTATCGGACATGGGTTCGCTGTTATATACTTGATTTCACATAAACTTGTAAAAAAATCTCTCGATGATGGATATCTTGTAGGTTCACGTGGTTCTGTAGGATCTTCTTTTGTTGCGACAATGACGGAGATTACAGAGGTTAATCCTCTTCCGCCACATTATGTATGCCCTGATTGCAGACACTCTGAGTTTTTTAATGATGGATCAGTTGGATCTGGATTCGATTTGCCAAATAAAGAATGTCCAAAGTGTGGAGCACAGTATACGAAAGATGGACATGATATACCTTTTGAAACGTTCTTGGGATTTAAAGGTGATAAAGTTCCTGATATCGATTTGAATTTCTCCGGTGAATATCAGCCTACAGCACACAACTATACAAAGTTGTTGTTCGGAGAAGATAATGTTTTCCGTGCAGGAACAATAGGTACAGTTGCAGAAAAGACGGCTTACGGATATGTAAAAGGTTATGCGAATGACCGTAACATCATTTATAGAGGAGCAGAGGTTGACCGTCTTGTACAAGGGTGTACAGGTGTAAAAAGAACAACCGGTCAGCACCCGGGTGGTATTATCGTAGTACCTGACTACATGGATATCTTTGATTTCTCACCAATTCAATTTCCTGCTGATGCAACTGGATCTGAATGGCGAACTACTCATTTTGACTTCCATTCAATTCACGATAACTTATTAAAACTTGATATTCTTGGACACGATGATCCAACGGTTATCCGTATGCTACAAGATTTAAGTGGAATTGATCCTAAAACAATTCCAACCGATGACCCAGAGGTTATGAAGATCTTTAGTGGAACTGAATCATTAGGAGTAACAGAAGATCAAATTATGTGTAAAACAGGAACACTTGGAATTCCTGAATTCGGTACACGATTTGTTCGCCAAATGTTAGAAGATACAAAACCGACTACTTTTTCTGAGCTTGTTCAAATTTCTGGTCTATCGCATGGTACAGACGTTTGGCTTGGAAATGCACAGGAGCTTATCCACAATAAGACTTGTACATTGAGTGAAGTAATCGGATGTCGTGATGATATTATGGTATACCTGATCTATCAAGGGTTAGAGCCTTCTTTTGCATTTAAGATCATGGAATCTGTTCGTAAGGGTAAAGGCTTAACAGATGAGATGATGGAGGAAATGAAAAAACAAGAAGTGCCGGCTGGTATATTGATTCTTGCTTAAAGATTAAATATATGTTCCCTAAGGCCCATGCTGCTGCATATGTTTTAATGGCGGTACGTATTGCTTATTTCAAAGTTCATCTACCTCTATTATATTATGCTGCATACTTTACTGTTCGTGCAGATGATTTCGATATTGATACAATGGTTAAAGGGTCAGCATCTATTAAAGCAAAAATAGATGAAATTAACTTAAAAGGCTTAGATGCATCACCAAAAGAGAAAAACCTTCTTACTGTTTTAGAATTATCCTTAGAAATGTGTGAAAGAGGATTTTCATTCCAAAAGGTAGATCTTTATCGTTCTAGTGCTGATGAGTTTTTAATTGATGGTAATACACTAATTCCACCTTTTAATTCAATACCAGGCTTTGGAACGAATGCTGCAATTAACATAGTTAAAGCAAGAGGAGAAGGAGAGTTTTTATCAAAAGAAGATTTACAGCAAAGAGGTAAGGTGTCTAAAACAATTATCGAATACCTTACTAATCATGGTTGTTTGGATGAATTACCAGATCAAAACCAATTATCTCTTTTTTAAAGATTCTTTTCTTTTTTAATCTTTTATTCCTTCAAAGGATAAATTTGCATAAAAAACACGGTTATGTTATGCTTTTAGTGGAAATGCTAACGATAAGCAGAGGAAAAGAGTGGGGTAATCACCCACTCTTTCGTATTGTAATCGCCCTCGTCATTCGGATAGTTATACTACATACCATTCCCTGCTCAAAAGGCAGGGTTTTTCAACAGCTAAAGGTGTCAAACTGCTTCTGTTCAGGTTAAGCTAGAGCGCTTAGCTCCGTGTGTAGTCTTGGATGAGGGGATGTTCATTTTGAAGAAAAAGTTCATTATCTAAAAAATAACTTATTTTCACCATTGACTTATGCTTGATGCCTAAAGGGCAGGAGCATTGCGCTTTTCTTACAAGGAGGAAGAGAATGAGCAAAAAAGTAACAGAAATTGTTGAACAATTAGTAACACCAATTTTAGAGGATATGAACCTTGAATTAGTTGATATTGAATATGTTAAAGAAGGCTCTAATTGGTTTCTAAGATTATTTATTGATTCTGAGACAGGCATTGATATTGAAGAATGTGGAGTAGTAAGTGAAAGATTAAGTGAAAAACTAGATGCTTTAGATCCTATTCAGCATAATTACTTTTTAGAGGTTTCCTCACCAGGTGCTGAGAGACCATTAAAAAAAGAAGCGGATATAAAGAAGGCAATCGGTAAGCAAGTTCATATCAAAACATATGAACCAATTAATGGTGAAAAAGCTTTTGAAGGTGTTTTAACTGATTTTGACGGTCAAACTCTTTTCATTACTGTTACCATTAAAACTAGAAAAAAACAAATTGAGATTCCGTATAATAAAGTGGCAAAAGCCAGATTAGCTGTAATCTTTTAGCTAACTTTTAAACTAATATCTCCAAATGACTGTTTTACAAATTGTGAAATTCTTTTATGTTAACTCTCGTTAATGATAAGAATGGTACACAACACATTTCCATGTAGCTTATTTTTTAAGGGGGAGCCGTTAAAATGAGTAGTGAATTATTAGATGCCTTAACAATTTTAGAGAAGGAAAAAGGCATTAGTAAAGAAGTAATTATTGAAGCAATTGAAGCGGCACTAATTTCTGCCTATAAACGAAACTTCAATCAAGCTCAAAATGTGCGAGTAGATTTAAATCGCGAAACAGGTACGATGAAAGTGTTTGCTCGTAAAGATGTAGTTGATGAGGTTTATGATCCTAGATTAGAAATATCAATTGGTGAAGCTCAAAGTATTAACCCAAACTATGTGGTTAATGATGTTATTGAAATGGAAGTAACACCTAAAGATTTCGGAAGAATTGCAGCACAAACAGCAAAGCAAGTTGTTACACAACGTGTACGTGAGGCTGAGCGTGGTGTTATATACGGTGAATTTATTGATCGTGAAGAAGATATTATGACAGGAATCGTTCAACGAATAGATTCGAAATTCATTTATGTTAGCCTTGGTAAAATTGAGGCATTACTTCCAGTTAGTGAACAAATGCCTAATGAAACATATCGTCCACATGATCGAATTAAGGTCTTTATTACAAAAGTTGAAAAAACAACAAAAGGCCCACAAATTTTTGTGTCACGAACACATCCAGGTTTACTTAAGAGGTTATTTGAAATTGAGGTTCCGGAAATCTATGATGGAACAGTTGAAATAAAATCAGTTTCTCGTGAAGCAGGAGACCGTTCAAAAATCTCCGTTCACTCTGATAATCCAGAAGTAGATCCTGTTGGGTCATGTGTGGGACCTAAGGGGCAGCGTGTACAGGCAATTGTTAACGAATTAAAGGGTGAAAAAATTGATATCGTTAGATGGTCGCAGGATCCAATTGAATTTGTTGCAAATGCACTTAGTCCTTCAAAAGTAGTTGAGGTCTTAGTTGATGAAGAAGAAAAAGCAACAACTGTCATTGTTCCAGATTACCAACTATCGCTAGCAATTGGTAAACGTGGTCAAAATGCCCGCTTAGCTGCAAAATTAACTGGCTGGAAGATTGACATCAAGAGTGAAACAGATGCAGAAAAGGCTGGTATTTATCCTGTTCAAAAAGCAGACATTGATGAAGTTGATGTTGATGATGAACCGCTTTTAACAAGTGTACAAGACCCTGAGTTTAGTGAATAAGAGGTGAAATCACATGAACAATCGTAAAATTCCTTTGCGTAAATGTGTTGCAACAGGAGAAATGAAGACAAAAAAAGAACTTGTCCGAGTTGTCCGGTCAAAGGAAGGCGATGTTTCTGTCGACTTAACCGGTAAAAAAAATGGACGAGGTGCATATATTACTCTTGATAAAGAATGCATTCTTTTAGCAAAAAAGAAAAATATTCTTGCCAATCACTTAAAAACAAATATTAACGATGGTGTTTATGAAGAGTTACTTCAATTGGCTGAGAAGGAGAAGCAATAAATAGATGAGTAAGCAGCAACAATGGACGTCCTTATTGGGCTTAGCAAATCGAGCACGAAAAGTTATTTCTGGAGAAGAGCTTGTTGTTAAGGAAGTAAGACAACAACGTGCTAAATTAGTTCTTCTTTCACAAGATGCATCCGCTAATACAATGAAAAAGGTAACAGATAAATGTAAGTTTTATCAGGTCCCCTTTAAAATGGTTGAAGATCGCTACCAGTTAGGTCAGGCAATTGGTAAAGAAGCGAGAGTTGTTGTAGCGATAAATGATGCAGGCTTTGCTGCAAAGTTAAAAACCTTGCTCGATTAATATTCTTGGGGGTGAACGTATGACAAAAATGAGAGTATATGAATATGCAAAACAAACAAATGTATCAAGCAAAGACATTATTTCTACGTTACAGGAAATGAATGTTGAAGTTAATAACCATATGTCAACAATTGAAGATCATGTTATTACAAAGCTTGATCAAAAATTTAAAAGTAATAATGAAGAAAAAGCAGATAATGAATCTTCAAAGAAACCGGGGAAACAAGTGGATAATACAAAAGGCAATCAAAACAACAAAACAAATAACGAACAACAAAAACCTTCAACTAACAAGCAAGCTCCTAATAATCAAAATCGCGATAATAAAAAGCAAAATCATGCGAATAACAAACCTTTTAATAACAATAAAGGTAAGAAAAACAATAATAACAAACGAAACAACAACAAAGGACCTGCACAACAACAACAACCTAAGCCAAAAAAAGAACTACCTGAAAAAATTACGTTCTCAGGGAGCTTATCAGTTGGTGAATTGGCGTCTGAACTTGGAAAAGAGCCTTCTGAAATCATTAAAAAGCTTTTAATGCTAGGAACAATGGCTACAATCAATCAAGAGCTTGACAAGGATTCAATTGAGCTTATTGCTGGTGAATATGGCGTTGAAGTAGAGGAAGAAATCGTATTTGAAAAAACGGAATTTGAGAAATACGAAGAAGAAGATCGTCAAGAAGATCTGAAAATTCGTCCGGCAGTTGTTACTATCATGGGTCACGTTGACCATGGTAAAACAACGTTACTTGATTCAATTCGAAACACAAAAGTAACAGAAGGTGAAGCGGGAGGAATCACGCAACATATTGGTGCCTACCAAATTGTTGCAAATGATCAAAAGATTACCTTCCTTGATACTCCTGGACACGCCGCATTTACAACAATGCGTGCACGTGGAGCGCAGGTTACAGATATTACGATTTTAGTTGTTGCTGCTGATGATGGTGTTATGCCACAAACAATAGAAGCCATTAACCATGCAAAAGCAGCAGAAGTACCGATTATCGTAGCTGTTAATAAAGTAGATAAACCAACAGCTAATCCAGATCGAGTAATGCAAGAATTAACAGAACATGGACTAGTACCAGAGGCTTGGGGTGGAGATACTATCTTTGTACCTGTTTCTGCTCTAACAGGTGATGGTATTGATGATCTTTTAGAAATGATTTTATTAGTTACCGAAGTTGAAGAATTAAAAGCGAACCCTAATCGTCGTGCAACTGGAACAGTTATCGAGGCACAACTTGATAAAGGTCGTGGATCGGTTGCAACACTTCTTGTTCAAAATGGTACATTACGCGTGGGTGATCCTATCGTTGTAGGGAATACATTTGGCCGTGTTCGTGCAATGGTTAATGATCTTGGAAGACGTGTAAAAGAAGCGGCTCCATCTACTCCTGTTGAGATAACAGGCTTAAATGATGTTCCACATGCAGGAGATCAATTTATGGTATTTGAAGATGAAAAATCTGCTCGTCAAGTTGGAGAAGCCAGAGCTCAGAAGAAGCTAGATGAACAAAGAAGTGAAGGCTCTAAGCTTAGTCTGGATGATCTATTTGAACAAATTAAGCAAGGCGAAATCAAAGATATCAATTTAATTGTAAAAGCCGATGTACAAGGTTCAGTAGAAGCTTTAGCAGCTGCTTTACAAAAAATTGATGTCGAAGGTGTTCGTGTTAAAATTATCCATACAGGTGTAGGGGCAATTACGGAGTCTGATATTATTTTAGCTGCAGCCTCTAATGCAATTGTTATTGGTTTTAACGTACGTCCTGATGCTGGTGCTAAGAAAACAGCTGACGTTGAAGAAGTAGATATCCGTTTACACCGTATCATCTATAAAGTAATTGAAGAAATTGAATCAGCAATGAAAGGAATGCTTGATCCTGAATTTGAAGAAAAAGTAATCGGTCAAGTAGAAGTGCGCACAACTTTCAAAGTTTCTAAAATTGGTACAATTGCTGGTTGTTATGTAACGGAAGGTAAAATTACCCGTGACAGTGGTATCCGATTAATCCGAGATGGTATTGTTATTTTCGAAGGTGAAATTGATACACTGAAACGATTTAAAGATGATGTAAAAGAAGTTGCACGAAACTATGAATGTGGAATCACAATTAAAAACTACAATGATGTAAAAGAAGGCGACATTATTGAAGCGTATGTGATGGAGGAAATCGAACGTAAATGA
This sequence comes from Metabacillus endolithicus, assembly GCF_023078335.1. GTDB lineage: Bacteria > Bacillota > Bacilli > Bacillales > Bacillaceae > Metabacillus > Metabacillus endolithicus. The sequence continues at coordinate 4,694,683 of NZ_CP095550.1, forward strand.
TCGGATACGTTGATTGTGAATGTATGATTTACGATACACAGTCATTAAAAGAAAAACGAGCCGTTTTACAACGAGTTTTATCAAGAATCAAACAAAAGTACAATGTTTCTATTTCGGAAATTGATTTTCAGGACACATGGCAGCATACAAAATTTGGTATTGTTGCCATTACGTCCTCAAAGGTCTCAACAGAAAAGGAATTGAATCATGTCCTAAACTTTATTGATTCGTTTCCTGAAATAGAAAGAACCGTTACAACGTTTGAATGGTTTTAGTGAAGAGGTGATTGACATGAGCTTAAGAGCAAACCGTGTCGGAGAACAAATGAAAAAAGAATTAGGCGATATTATCGGTCGTAAAATAAAAGACCCGCGTATTGGCTTTGTTACTGTAACTGATGTAAGTGTTTCTGGAGATCTTCAGATTGCAAAGGTGTTCATATCCGTTCTAGGAGATGAGGAACAAAGAGAAAATACTCTTAAAGGCTTAGCGAAAGCAAAAGGTTTTATTAGGTCTGAAATTGGACAACGAATTCGTCTTAGAAAAACACCGGAGATTCAATTTGAATTTGATGAGTCAATTGACTACGGTAATCGTATTGAAACTCTTCTTCATGAGTTAAATGTTGAAAATAAAGAGGAGGATTAACTCCTTTTTAAGGGATAGGCGCCTCGTCTATCCCTTTTATTTTTTAGAGATCCTAACTAAAGCATATATTTATTCCAAACTATTTAACGTTTGCACAAAAAACTTATTAAATGTTAGAGGAGGAACAATATGGAAGGTGTTCTATTACTAAATAAGCCTGCTGGTATGACATCTCATGATTGTGTCGCAAAAATGCGAAGACTGGCAAAAACAAGAAAAGTCGGTCATACAGGCACGTTAGATCCAGATGTAACTGGTGTACTCCCTATATGTCTTGGTAGAGCAACTAAGATCGTAGAATATTTAACCGCTGCAACAAAAACGTATGAAGCTGAGGTAACAATTGGTTTTTCGACAACAACTGAGGATGCATCTGGTGAAATTGTTAAAGAACAAAGTGTTCAATCACCTATTTCAGAGGAAAAAGTTAAGCTTGTATTGAATTCAATGGTTGGTACAATTGAGCAAGTTCCTCCCATGTATTCTGCTATTAAGGTTAACGGAAAAAAACTTTATGAGTATGCAAGAGCTGGTATAGAGGTTGAAAGGCCAGTCAGGACCATTACAATAAATGAGCTTGTGCTTTTAGGTGATGTTCATAATGAAGGCAATCTCACAAAGTTCCGGTTCCGTGTTACTTGTTCTAAAGGTACTTATGTCCGTACATTAGCGGTAATGATAGGTGAGAAATTAGACTATCCGGCACATATGTCACATTTAATCAGAACAAAATCCGGAAATTTTAGAATTGAAGAATGTTTAACTTTTGAAGAAATAGAAAGTGCGATTGAAAACGACCAGCTGCAAAGCAAATTGCTGCCTATAGGCAAAGCACTATATGATTTGCCGAAACTGAAAATCCATGATAATCTAGCAGAGAAAGTAAAAAATGGTGCAGTGTTAGAATTACCGTCGGAATTTAAGGACATCGAAGTAGGTGCTCCAATTGTTGTCTATGATGATGACGACCGCTGTCTAGCTATCTATGCAAAGCATCCGACTAAAATAAATATGATGAAACCAACAAAGGTACTGCTAAATGAAGCGTAAGTTGTATGATGAAGTACCTTATCCAAAATAAATCATACAGCAAAAAGTGAAAATAGGTGAAGCTACCGTGAAAGTAATAAGATTGTCTCAACCACATAATCTAAATCAGCTTGATTTTCCTGAAATGGTCATGGCACTAGGCTATTTTGACGGAGTACATAAAGGTCATCAAAAGGTAATAACAAAAGCGAAAGAAATAGCAGAAGGAACAGGAATGAAAAGTGCAGTAATGACCTTTCACCCACACCCGCTTGTTGTTCTTCGTAAGAAGGAAGATATTGATTATATTACTCCCTTAGAAGAGAAAATACATTTAATACAAGAGCTTGATGTAGATTTATTGTTTGTAGTTGAATTTACAAAGGAATTTGCTGCTTTATTACCACAACAATTTGTGGATGATTATATTATTAAGTTAAATGTTAAGCATGTTGTAGCAGGTTTTGATTTTACATATGGACATCTGGGTAAAGGAACAATGGAAACTATCCCATTTCATTCAAGAGAGCAGTTTTTACACACAACTGTGGAAAAAATAACGGATCATGATCGGAAGGTTAGTTCGACTCTGATTCGGGAGGTTATTAAAAGTGGTGATGTTGAGTATGCACAGACACTTTTAGGGAGACCTCATTCAGTTGCTGGTGTAGTAGTTCATGGTGATAAACGTGGACGAACGATTGGTTTTCCCACTGCTAATGTTGAGGTTGAAGAGCATTATCTAATACCTCCAACTGGTGTTTATGCTGTTTCAATAGAAATTGATTCTGTTGTCTTTGATGGAGTTTGTAATATTGGCTATAAGCCTACTTTTAATAACGAACAGTCTTTAAAACCTAGTATTGAAGTTCACATTTTTGACTTTAATAGAGAAATTTATGGTCAAAAAGTTACAGTTTCTTGGTTTAAACGTATAAGAAGTGAGAAAAAGTTCCATAATGTTGATGAGCTCATTGAGCAAATTTCCAAAGACAAGGCTGCTGCCGAACAATTCTTTCATAAAAAGATGGTATAAGCCTTGCATTCTATATAAAAAAATAGTATTCTAATTGATGTAGTTTAAAACCATTGCTTGGCAGATCGATTCACCAACGATTGCTCGGTAATTGGGGTTTGTAAAATAAGGAGGTGAAAAGGATGGCTATCACACAAGAACGTAAAAATGAACTAATTGCTCAATATAAAACACATGAGTCAGATACTGGATCTCCAGAGGTTCAAATTGCTATCCTTACTGAGGACATCAATAATCTTAATGATCACTTACGTGTTCACAAAAAAGACCACCATTCACGTCGCGGTCTTTTAAAAATGGTAGGTAAACGTCGTAATTTACTAACTTACCTACGTAATAAAGACGTAACTCGTTATCGTGAGTTAATCAACAAGCTTGGTTTACGTCGATAATTACTAAAAAGCGGGATTTCTTCCCGCTTTTTTAGTGTATTTAAATTTGATTCCTATAAAAAATCGTTACATATAAAAACTACACTGATATGTTGAATTTAATTGGTTCATACTATTACATAACGTGACTAAATAGAGAAGGAGTTTTACATATATGGGACAAGATAAACAAACGTTCTCCATAGATTGGGCAGGTCGAAACCTTACTGTTGAAATCGGCCAGCTTGCAAAACAAGCAAACGGGTCTGTAATGATTCGTTACGGCGATACGGCAGTTTTAAGCACTGCTACCGCTTCAAAAGATCCAAAACCTTTAGATTTTTTTCCGTTAACAGTTAATTACGAAGAGCGTTTATATGCTGTAGGGAAAATTCCTGGTGGCTTTATCAAGAGAGAAGGAAGACCAAGTGAAAAAGCTATATTGGCCAGCCGATTAATTGACCGCCCAATTAGACCTTTATTTGCTGATGGTTTTAGAAATGAAGTTCAGGTTATTAGTATTGTGATGAGTGTTGATCAAAACTGTTCTTCTGAAATGGCCGCTATGTTTGGATCTTCATTAGCGCTTTGTGTATCTGATATTCCTTTTGAGGGACCAATTGCGGGTGTTACTGTTGGAAGAATTAATAATGAGTTTGTCGTAAACCCAACAGTTGAACAAGCAGAACAAAGTGATATTCATTTAGTAGTAGCTGGTACAAAAGACGCGATTAATATGGTTGAAGCTGGTGCTGATGAAGTTCCGGAAGAAACAATGTTAGAAGCTATCATGTTTGGACATGAAGAAATAAAACGTTTAATTTCTTTCCAAGAGGAAGTAGCTGCAGCTGTTGGAAAAGAAAAAATGGAAATTGAACTATTTGATCTTGATGCAGACCTTGAAAAAGAAATTCGAGAGTTTGCAGAGGGTGACTTATTACAAGCTATTCAGGTTCAAGAGAAACATGCTCGTGAAGATGCAATAAGCGCTGTAAAAAACAAAGTTGTTGAGAAATATGTGGAACAAGAAGCTGATGAGAGCACCATTAAGATGGTTAAACAAATCTTATCAAAACTTGTTAAGGCGGAAGTACGTCGATTAATTACAGAAGAAAAAGTAAGACCTGATGGACGTGGTGTTGATGAAATTCGCCCACTGTCTTCTGAAGTTGGGTTATTAGCTAGAACACATGGTTCAGGTTTGTTCACACGAGGACAAACTCAAGCATTAAGTATATGTACACTTGGGGCGTTGGGGGATGTTCAAATTCTTGATGGACTAGGTATCGAGGAATCCAAGCGCTTTATGCATCATTACAACTTCCCGCAATTTAGCGTTGGTGAAACTGGACCTATGAGAGGACCAGGTCGACGTGAAATTGGACATGGTGCGTTAGGTGAAAGAGCGTTAGAACCAATTATTCCATCTGAGAAAGATTTTCCATATACAGTTCGCTTAGTATCAGAAGTTCTTGAATCAAATGGTTCTACTTCACAAGCAAGTATTTGTGCAAGTACTTTAGCAATGATGGACGCTGGTGTACCTATTAAAGCTCCTGTCGCCGGAATTGCAATGGGACTTGTAAAATCAGGAGAACACTATACAGTTTTAACAGACATCCAAGGTATGGAAGATGCTCTTGGTGATATGGACTTTAAAGTAGCCGGAACTGATAAAGGTGTAACGGCATTACAAATGGATATTAAAATAGAAGGCCTATCAAGAGAAATACTTGAAGAAGCATTACAACAAGCGAAAAAGGGTCGAATGGAAATATTAAAATCGATGCTTGCTACCATTTCTACTCCAAAAGGTGAGCTTTCTCAATATGCACCTAAGATCTTAACAATGAAAATTAACCCAGATAAAATTAGAGATGTTATTGGTCCTAGCGGAAAGCAAATTAATAAAATTATTGAAGAAACTGGAGTTAAGATTGATATCGAACAAGATGGTACTGTTTTCATTTCATCAGTAAATGATGAGATGAACCAAAAAGCGAAGAAAATTATTGAAGATCTTGTACGAGAAGTTGTTGTTGGACAACTATATCTTGGTAAAGTAAAACGAATTGAAAAATTCGGAGCATTTGTAGAAATTTTTGCAGGTAAAGATGGTTTAGTTCATATATCAGAGCTTGCAGAGGAACGTGTTGGAAAAGTTGAAGACGTTGTGTCAATTGGTGATGAGCTACTAGTTAAGGTAACTGAAATTGATAAACAAGGTCGTGTTAATTTATCTAGAAAAGCAGTATTGAAAGAACAAAAAGAAAATCAACCAGAACAGCAAGGTTGATTCTATAAAGGAGGCCAGGGTATCCGGTCTTCTTTTTCGATTTAAAAGATCAAAGATGTTACTGTAGTATTCCGTTTTTTGTTCTACCTTGTCCCCTTTTTACATATTTTTTAGTGAAAAGGGGGATATTGAATGCAAAGGAAAATGATTCATATCGTAGGATTTGCCTTAATCTTAATTGTTAGCATCGGATTTTTACAAAATCCATTTACATCTTCATATGTTGATCAAATAAAGCATGCTAGTGTAACAGTGTCTAAACATCAAGACGAATTATATGAAGAAATAGCAGCAAAAGCACCGGAATACAATATTCCTGCTCAAAATGCGGAAGTACATAAAGTATGGAAGGCTACGCCTGGATATAATGGATTAGAGGTGGATATAGATCAGTCTTACAAGAAGATGAAAGCAAAGGGAACCTTTGATGAAAGCCTTCTTGTATACCGACAAGTCAAGCCTTCTGTTCATTTAGAGGATTTACCTGCTGAGCCAATTTATCGTGGACATCCCGATAAACCGATGGTGTCTTTCATTATTAACGTAGCATGGGGAAATGAGTACATACCTGATATGCTTGAGACTCTTAATAAGTACCATGTAAAGGCCACCTTTTTTCTTGAAGGAAGGTGGGTAAAAGAAAATCCGGATATGGCAATGATGATCGTAGATGCAGGCCATGAAATCGGAAATCATTCCTATTCACATCCAGATATGAGTCAATTATCCAGCGGTAATATAAGAGAACAACTTTCGAAGACAAACGAAGTGATAAAATCAGTAACTGATATTACTCCAACTTGGTTTGCTCCCCCAAGTGGTAGCTTTAAAAATGAGGTCGTAAAAATTGCGAATGATATGAGCATGAAAACAGTCATGTGGAGCGTAGACACGATCGACTGGCAGCGCCCAGAGCCACATGTGTTAGTTTCAAGAGTAATGAATAAAGTTCATAATGGAGCACTTATTTTAATGCATCCTACTTCCTCTACATCTGAGAGCCTTGAAACGTTAATCTTATCAATTAAACAAAAAGGTTATTCCTTCGGATCTGTATCAATGCTTGTAAATGAGGAAAGGTTATCAACAAAAGATGTAGATGAGGATAATTAGGAAGAATGGCAACATGAAGGAGGAACTTTTTTGATCAAAAAATATACTTGTCAAAATGGAGTAAGAATTGTATTGGAAAATATCCCGACGGTTCGATCAGTTGCAATCGGTGTATGGATTGGAACAGGCTCCCGTAATGAAGAGCCAAAAATAAACGGAGTTTCCCATTTTTTAGAGCACATGTTTTTTAAAGGAACAAAAACAAGATCAGCTCGTGAAATTGCTGAGTCATTCGATAGCATTGGTGGTCAAGTTAATGCTTTTACTTCTAAAGAATATACTTGTTATTATGCAAAAGTACTTGATGACCATGCTAACTATGCGCTTGATGTGTTATCAGACATGTTTTTCAACTCAACATTTGATGAGGAAGAGTTAAAAAAAGAAAAGAATGTTGTTTATGAAGAGATTAAAATGTACGATGATACACCTGATGATATTGTACATGATATTTTAAGTAAAGCTACTTATGGTGATCATCCTCTAGGTTATCCTATTTTAGGAACTGAAGAAACTCTTGCATCTTTTAATGGTGATACATTAAGAGAGTATATGAACAATCACTATACTCCTGAAAATGTTGTTGTTTCTGTTGCAGGAAATGTATCTGAAGGTTTTATTAAAGAAGTTGAGAAATTCTTTGGTTCTTATGAAACAAATGCTCAAAAACACGAAATCGGAAAGCCGACGTTCATGGATCAGAAATTAGCCAAGCAAAAGGATACGGAACAAGCACATCTTTGTTTAGGTTACAATGGTCTAGAAGTCGGTCATGATGATATATATAGCTTAATTGTATTAAATAATATATTAGGTGGAAGTATGAGCAGTCGCTTGTTCCAAGATGTACGTGAACAAAAAGGACTTGCGTATTCTGTCTTCTCCTACCATTCTTCTTATGAAGATAACGGACTTCTTACAATTTATGGTGGGACAGGAAGTAATCAATTAAATGTTTTATTTGAAACAATTCAGGAAACATTATCAACTTTAAAAGCAGATGGAATTACTGCAAAAGAATTAGCAAACAGTAAGGAACAAATGAAAGGAAGCCTAATGCTTAGTCTTGAGAGTACGAATAGTAGAATGAGCAGAAATGGTAAAAACGAGCTCTTACTAGGCTATCACCGTTCATTAGATTCAATCATTGACAAAGTAAATGAGGTTTCTGAAGAAAGTGTTAATACTTTAGCTAACCAGGTGTTTACAGATTCTTATTCTGTAGCATTAATAAGTCCTGATGGAACACTCCCGGAGAGTTTAAAATCTTAATTGAAGCAAAAAATGCCTACTATTTTTCATAATTGTAGGCATTTTTTTATGAGGTCCATTGATAAGATATATTAAGGGGGAATGGACATGAGATTGAGTGAATTAAGTGGAAAAGAAATTGTAGATGTTAAGCGTGCTGAGCGCTTGGGAGTACTTGGTCAAACTGATTTAGAAATTAATGAGCAAACTGGTCAAATAACTACATTAATTATTCCTTCGCTAAAATGGTTTGGCTTAAGAAAGCAAGGACAAGAAATCCGAGTTCCTTGGCAGCATATTAAAAAGATCGGAACAGATATGATTATTCTTGATATCCCAGATGAGCAAATTGAAAATATTGAATCTTAACTGTTAACGATTGGTGTGATGCCAATCGTTTTTTTGTTTTGAAACTTACTATTTCCTTTAAGGTTCTTCTATCTCCGTCATATAAAAAGACTCTTCTTTAATTTCTTCTGTTTATTCACCCATACAACTATTTCTACATAGTATGTTGAAGTAAGTTATCCTAGGATTTAAAAAAGAAATTAGAAACACATGTAAAAAGAAGGTGAACTTTCGACATGTTAACTGGATTAAATGTAGCTGTAATCGGTGGCGATGCAAGGCAGCTAGAAGTTATCCGTAAATTGACTGAACTTGATGCAAAGCTTTTGCTCATCGGTTTTGATCAGCTTGATCATGGTTTTACAGGTGCTACAAAAGTCAAGATAGATGAGGTTCAATTTAATGAAATAGATGCCATTATTTTACCTATCCCCGGTACGAATAATGAGGGGGTCGTAGATACTGTATTTTCAAATGAAGAAGTTGTTTTATCAGAAGAATTACTAGAACAAACGCCTTCTCATTGTACGATATATTCCGGCATCTCAAATTCATATTTAGATAACCTTGTAAGTTCAACAAATAGAAAATTAATTCAATTATTTGAACGAGATGATGTTGCTATATATAACTCAATACCTACAGTAGAAGGAACAATTATGATGGTCATTCAGCATACTGATATCACAATTCATGGCTCAACCATAGCAGTCCTTGGGTTAGGGAGAGTCGGAATGAGTGTAGCAAGAACATTTGCCTCATTAGGTGCAAAAGTTAAAGTAGGTGCCAGAGATACAGCAGATCTAGCAAGAATTACAGAAATGGGCCTTACACCATTTCATATTGACGATATTCAACGAGAAGTGAAAGACATTGATGTTTGTATCAACACGATTCCATCTTTATTAGTCACAGCAAAGGTAATCTCAAATATGCCAGCACACACGTTAATTGTAGACTTGGCATCTAAGCCAGGGGGAACTGATTTCCGGTATGCAGAAAAACGGGGAATTAAAGCATTATTGGCTCCAGGATTGCCAGGAATCGTTGCACCTAAATCAGCCGGGCAAATTGTTGCAAATGTTTTATCACAACTTTTGGGTGAGTTAAAAATAGATGGAAAGGGGTCTTCTTCATGAAATTAGAAGGAAAAAGAATTGGATTTGGAATGACAGGTTCTCACTGCACATATGAAGAGGTATATCCACAAATTAAGTCATTAATGGATGAAGGAGCTGACATTATACCAGTTGTCTCTCATACTGTGAAAAATACAACTACACGTTTTGGTAAAGCTGGAGAATGGGTAGAGAAAGTTGAAGAATTAACTGGCAATAAAGTAATTGACTCAATTGTGGCGGCAGAGCCACTAGGACCAAAATTGCCACTTGATTGTATGGTTATTGCACCATTAACAGGTAACTCCATGAGTAAATTTGCCAATGCTTTAACAGACTCTCCTGTATTAATGGCTGCTAAGGCTACTCTTCGGACTCATCGTCCTGTAGTACTTGGGATCTCTACAAATGATGCATTAGGACTAAATGGTGTAAACTTAATGCGTCTTATGGCAACAAAAGATATCTACTTTATTCCATTTGGTCAGGATATGCCAGATAAAAAGCCAAATTCAATGGTGGCAAGAATGGAATCATTGTTAGATACTGTAGTAGCAGCTTTAGAAGGTAAACAATATCAACCAGTAGTTGTAGAAAAATTCCGTGATTTAGAGAATTAATTGCACAATTCAATGAAAGAATCATAAATTTTTAATCCATTCGACAATTAATGTGATAGAATAATACGTAAAAGATTTGAAGCTATATACAGTATCAAGATATAGCTGGAAGGAGCTAGTGTTAAATGGAAGCAAGAGGTTATCATGTAGCAGTAGTCGGAGCAACAGGAGCAGTAGGGCAACAAATGCTTCATACTTTAGAACAACGTAATTTTCCAATTTCAAAATTAACTTTGCTTTCTTCAGAGCGTTCTGCCGGTAAAAAGGTAATGTTCAAGAATGAAGAATATACGGTTCAAGTTGCAACACCAGAAAGCTTTGAAGGCGTACAAATTGCGTTATTCAGTGCGGGTGGAAGTGTATCTAAGCAATTTGCTCCAGAAGCTGTAAAACGAGGAGCAATTGTTGTAGACAATACGAGTGCATATAGAATGGATGAAAATGTACCTTTAGTAGTACCTGAAGTAAATGAAGAAGCTTTAAAGAATCATAACGGAATTATTGCAAATCCAAACTGTTCAACAATTCAAATGGTTGTACTTCTTGAACCAATTCGTAAGCAGTATGGCTTAAATAAAGTAATTGTATCAACATATCAAGCAGTTTCAGGAGCTGGTGCAGCTGCCATTAACGAACTAAAGGAACAATCAAAAGCTATTTTAAACGGGGAAGAATTTACTCCGGAAATTCTGCCTGTAGGTAGTGATGAAAAGCATTATCAGATTGCTTTTAATGCGATTCCACAAATTGATAAGTTCCAAGAAAATGGATTTACATTTGAAGAAATGAAAATGATTAACGAAACGAAGAAAATTATGACTATGCCAGAGTTGCATGTTGCTGCAACTTGCGTAAGATTACCTGTTGAAACTGGTCACTCTGAGTCTGTTTATGTTGAAGTTGATTCTCAGGATGTTTCAGCACAACAACTAAAAGAGTTGCTGAAAAATTCAGATGGAATTACTCTTCAAGACGATCCATCTCAGCAGCTATATCCAATGCCGGCAAATTGTGTTGGAAAAAATGATGTTTTCGTAGGCAGAATTCGTAAAGATTTAGACCGTGATAATGGTTTCCACATGTGGATTGTTTCTGATAACCTATTAAAAGGTGCTGCATGGAATTCTGTACAAATCGCTGAAAGTTTAGTTAAATTACAATTAGTTTAACCTTTATAGGAAGAGAGCATGGCGGATTGCCAGCTCTCTTCTCTCACGTCTATAGTAGAGGTGTTACACTTGAAAATTATAGTTCAAAAATTCGGAGGAACATCCGTCAAAGATGATCGTGGTCGTCAAATGGCTCTTGGGCATATTAAAGATGCATTAAATGATGGCTATAAAGTTGTGGCAGTCGTATCGGCCATGGGTAGAAGTGGCGATCCTTATGCTACTGACACACTTTTAGACTTAGTTTATGGAAATATTGAAAACATCTCTAAAAGAGAACAAGATATGCTCCTTTCTTGTGGTGAAGTTATTTCTTCAATTGTCTTTTCCAGCCTCTTAAATCAAAATAAGATTAAAGCTACTTCCCTAACTGGAGCACAGGCTGGATTTGTGACAAATGACGATCATACAAATGCAAAAATACTGGAAATGGATTGTGAGCGATTATTAGGTATCCTAGCTAATCAAGATGTAATCGTTGTGGCTGGATTCCAAGGTGCGTCCATAAAAAGTGGAGATACCACGACGATTGGAAGAGGAGGCAGTGATACTTCGGCAGCAGCTCTTGGTGCAGCATTAGGTACTGAATATGTGGATATTTTTACAGATGTTGAAGGGGTAATGACAGCAGATCCTCGTATTGTTGAGAACGCAAAGCCTTTGACAAAAGTCACGTATACTGAAATTGTAAATCTTGCTTATCAAGGAGCAAAAGTAGTCCATCCTCGCGCAGTGGAAATTGCTATGCAAGCAGAGGTGCCAATTCGAGTTAGGTCCACTTATTCAAAATCAACAGGAACATTAGTTACGACAAATCATTCCGCTAAAAAAGGCAGTGATGTTCATGAAAGCCTTATTACCGGAATTGCTCATGTTTCTAATGTAACTCAAATAAAAGTAGCAGCTAAAGAAGGACATTATGATGTGCAGACAGAAGTATTTAAGGCAATGGCAAAAGAAGGAATCAGTGTCGACTTCTTCAACATCACACCTAAATCAGTGATCTATACTGTTACAGATGTAGTAACTAATCAGGCAATTGATATACTTGAGGGGTTAGGGTATGAACCTATCGTTAACCGCCATTGTGCAAAAGTATCTGCAGTTGGAGCTGGTATAATGGGGGTTCCAGGTGTAACTTCAAAAATCGTAACAGCTTTATCAGAACAAGGAATACAAATTCTGCAATCTGCAGATAGCCATACAACAATATGGGTCCTTGTAAAAGAACAAGATATGATTAAAGCGGTCAATGCTTTACATGATGCTTTTGATCTATCAGAATAAAAAGAGAGAAAAATGCTTGGGAATTTCCTTGGCTCAAAAGGAAATAAAGCGCTGAAGCATTTTACGGCAGAATGCAACATAAGGAGTGAAGGTAAGAATGGGTCTTTTTGGTAAAGTATCAACAGCAATGGTAACACCATTTGATAAAAATGGAAATATTGATTTTCAAAAAACATCAACATTGATTGATTACCTTATAAATCACGGTTCTGATTCATTAGTTATTGCGGGTACAACAGGTGAATCTCCAACTTTAAGTACTGAGGAAAAACTTGCACTAATTAAACACTCTGTTAAAGAAGTTAATGGTAGAGTTCCTGTTATCGCTGGAACAGGCAGCAATAATACAGCAGCTTCCATTAAGTTAACGAAGCAAGCTGAAGAAGCTGGTGTAGATGCTATTATGCTTGTTGTTCCTTATTATAACAAGCCAAGTCAAGAAGGTTTATATCAGCACTTTAAAACAATAGCAGAATCTACAAAGCTGCCAGTAATGTTATATAATATTCCTGGTAGAAGTGTGATTAACATGACTGTAGATACAATTGTAAGGTTATCGGAAATTCCAAACATCGTAGCAATAAAAGAAGCAAGCGGTAATTTAGATGCTATGGCCGAAATAATTTCAAAAACGGACGCTGAATTTGCACTATATACTGGTGATGACGGTTTAACTCTACCAGCCCTTTCAATAGGAGGGAATGGTGTAGTGTCCGTTGCTTCACATATTATTGGGAACGAAATGCAAGCAATGATCTCATCTTTCGAAAATGGTGATCATGCCCAAGCAGCAGAACAGCATCGTACTTTATTACCAATTATGAAACAACTATTTGCTGCTCCAAACCCTAGTCCAGTAAAAACAGCACTTCAAGTTAAAGGCTTGGATGTTGGATCAGTACGCTTACCTTTATTACCGTTAACAAGTTTGGAACGAAACGAATTAATGGATGTTATTGATAAAAACCTAAGATAAGAATAGAAGAAGGGATGCTTGAGGTAAGAATAAAAACTTACTCAGGTGTCTCTTCTTTTTTTTCCTTTAGTAAACTTTTTATCCTTTTAAATTAACTTATTTATGCATGTTGAAAAAAGACTCATATATTATACGGCGAAAATTTCCTTGTATTCCAATTCTTTCATCAGTTATAATATTTCTAAGTGACGTTGAACGGGTACTTCAGTGGGGAGGATTTTCATGGAAAAAACAGAAAATATAAAATTAATTGCTTTAGGTGGAGTAGGAGAAGTCGGAAAAAATATGTTTGTTGTTGAAATTAATTCTGACATATTTGTTATTGATGCCGGCTTAATGTATCCAGAAGATAGTATGTTAGGAATCGATATGGTTATACCGGATATTACTTACCTTAAGGAAAATGAAGAAAGAATAAAGGGGATCTTTTTAACACACGGTCATGATGAAAGTATCGGTGGAATCTTTTATTTACTGAATAATTTAAGTGTTCCAATTTATGGGACAAAGCTTACTTTGGCTCTGGTTGGAGAAAAGTTAAAAGAAAATCGTATGAGACAATCTGTGTTTGTCAAAGAAATTGATAATGAAACGATTTTGTCATTTCCAAGTACAGAAATCTCGTTTTTTAGAACAAATCACAGTATTCCAGATTCAGTAGGAATTAGTTTTGAAACTTCTATGGGAGCAATTATTCATACTGGAGATTTTAAAATTGATCAAACACCAGTAGCTGATAGTCATATGGATATTGGTAAAATTGCTAAGTTAGGTGAAAACGGTGTCTTATGCTTACTATCTGATAGTATAAATGCGGAAAGACCAGGTTATTCTGGTTCAGAAGCCAGAGTAGGTGGAGAAATTTCAGATGTTATGTACAATGCTGATGGACGAGTAATAGTTGCTGTTTTTGCTTCAAACTTATATCGAATTCAACAAGTAATTAATGCGGCAGTGAAAAACAATCGTAAATTAGCTGTTGTTGGAAAAAATATGAATAATATACTAAATTTAGCGATAAGTCTTGGCTACATTTCTGTTGAAGAAGAACTCATTATTTCCGTAAATGAAATTAATAAACATGAATCAAATGAAGTGGCCATATTAACAACAAGTAACCATGGCGATCCACTTGCTGTTTTATCTAGAATGGCTAAGCAGTCACATAAATTGGTGAATGTGAAAGATGGAGATACTGTTCTAATTGCTGCAACACCTATACCGGGTCATGAACTGGTATTTTCTAAAACCATTGATCTATTAAGTAGAGCAGGAGCCAATGTGATTTTTGGACAAAAACAAATACATGTTTCGGGACATGGGCATCAGGAAGAATTAAAAATGATGCTTAATTTAACAAAACCAAAATATTTTATACCAATTCATGGCGAATTTAAAATGCAAAAGGCTCATGAAAAACTAGCAAAACAAGTTGGTATTGAATCTCAAAATATCTTCTTAGTTGATAAAGGAGAAGTAGTAGAGTTCAAAGGACAGAATGTTTACACTGGTGCAAAAGTACCTTCAGGGAATGTTTTGATTGATGGTTTAGGGATTGGTGATGTTGGTAATATCGTTCTTCGAGACCGCAGATTATTATCACAAGATGGTATTTTAATTGTAGTCGTAACACTTAATAAGCAGAAAAAGCAGATAACCTCAGGTCCTGAAATTATCACAAGAGGATTCGTATATGTAAGAGAATCTGAGGAACTAATCGGAGAAGCGACTAAGGTTGTATCAAACATCGTAGAACGCAGTATGCAAGAACACTCTATAGAATGGTCTTCAATTAAACTGAGCATTCGTGAATCATTAAATCAATTCTTATATGAAAAAACTAAGAGAAGACCGATGATTCTTCCAATTATTATGGAAATTTAATCTAGTGTTATGTTGTAAAAAGCATTGAGTATGTTCAATGCTTTTTGTTTTGTCTCTTTTCTATTCATTCGTATGAAAATAGTGAGGTTGTCAATACTACAGAAAGAATGAAATAGAAAGGATGGCTAACATGACAAATCATGATCATTACATAAAAAATGAGGCTACAGAAAAACCAGAAGGAAAAGAGAGCTCTATTGTAGAGAAAATCCAACAATTAGGACAAACGAATGTTCCTCAAATGGGAAACGATTCAAAAATACACTGTTTAACAATTGTGGGACAAATTGAAGGACATATTCAACTACCACCACAAAATAAAACAACGAAATATGAGCATGTTATTCCTCAAATTGTTGCAATTGAACAAAACCCAAATATTGAAGGTTTATTAGTTATTCTTAATACCGTTGGTGGAGACGTTGAAGCGGGACTTGCGATAGCTGAGATGCTATCATCCTTATCTAAACCAACAGTATCGATTGTTTTAGGTGGAGGCCATTCTATTGGCGTTCCAATTGCAGTATCTTGTGATTATTCATTCATAGCAGAGTCTGCAACAATGACGATTCATCCAGTAAGATTAACAGGTCTTGTTATTGGGGTTCCACAGACTTTCGAATATTTAGACAAAATGCAAGAGCGTGTTATTAATTTCGTAACAAAGAATTCACATATTAGTGAAGAGAAATTTAAAGAGCTTATGCTGTCAAAAGGCAACCTAACTCGTGATATCGGAACGAATGTCGTTGGAGCGGATGCTGTGGAATATGGTTTGATAAACGAAGTAGGCGGCGTTGGACAAGCAATTAAAAAGCTCAATAGTTTACTCGAGAAAAATGACGATGATCAGGTGCTTCAATAATGATTTATTATACAATGATGCCAGAGGAACTTATGTTTCCTCATACAGAAGCAGAATATAAAAAGCAATCAGTCATCGAAATGAACGGGATACAACTGCTAGTTCAACAATCTGAGAATGCCCAATACGAGATTATACGAGTATTAAGTAGTGATCCACAGCACTATTTAAATTCAGAATTATGTCCAGGTCAAAAAATTACAATGTCCCTTTCTACCATCTAGTTCTGTTATGATATAATAAAATAGATCTTCTTTTATAAGGCAGCCATTTCGGCTGCTTTCTTCATTGTATTTAAAATAATAAAAAAACTGTGCATGATGCCTTTGGCTGCATTAATTTTAGATATAATTACATATTCGAAAGAAACAAAGGTGATAAAAGATGGCAAAACGAAAAAGAAGACAGAAACAGTCAAAGGATGATTGGAAGAAGACACTAAAGTTTGAGTTGGCAGGCTTAATCATTTTAGCAATTGCTCTTATTACAATTTCAAAGCTTGGATTTGTCGGAACAACATTCGTTCATTTGTTTCGATTTTTTAGTGGCGAATGGTACATGCTCTTTCTTATTGGAATTGTCCTGTTTTCACTATTCCTTATATGGAAGCGGCAGATCCCAACTTTATTTAGCAGACAAATGATAGGAATATATTGCGTAACAGCATCATTGTTATTATTAAGTCATGTGACATTATTTAAAATGCTCTCACATAATGGTACCTTCGCTTCACCAAGTGTGATTTCTAATACTCTTGAGCTATTTTGGATGGAAGTAAAAGGTGAAGCAAGTACTGTTGATTTAGGCGGGGGAATAATCGGAGCGGTATTGTTTGCTGCATCCTATTATTTATTTGCAGAGGCTGGTTCAAAAATTATAGCAATTGTCTTAATTGTAATTGGAGTACTTTTGATTACTGGAAAATCCCTTCAAGCTACACTGGCGAAGATTCTTCTCCCTATTGGTGGATTTATCAAGAATCAAACAGTTGGCTTTTTAGAAGATATGAAAAATCTACCTAAGGCCTTAAGACAGCAGCAAAAAAAGAAAAAGCCTAAAAAGAAGAAGAAAGAGAAAAAAGATTATGATGATGAAATAATGGAAGAAGATTTAGAGGATGAAGAAGATGTACTTCAACCAATCATATCAAGCTTTTCTGATACAGAGAATGGTCAGCAAGAAATGATTATACATACAATGGAAGAACAAAAACAACCTTCTCGCGACCCTAAAGAAAGAAAAGCAGATCATGAAAAACAACAACAATCATCTAATGAATCCAGTGAGGTTAATGAGGCACTTCAAACAATATCATTTGTTGAAGTAGAAAATAAAGATTATAAGCTACCACCACTTGATTTGTTAAAAGCTCCAAAACAAAATTCACAGCAGGCAGATAAGAAGAATATTTATGAAAATGCAAGGAAACTTGAAAAAACGTTTCAAAGCTTTGGTGTAAAAGCTAAAGTAACACAAGTTCATTTAGGTCCTGCTGTTACCAAATACGAAGTTTATCCTGATGTCGGAGTAAAGGTTAGCAAAATTGTCAACTTAAGTGATGATCTTGCATTAGCATTAGCAGCAAAAGATATTCGAATAGAAGCACCTATTCCGGGGAAATCAGCAGTTGGAATTGAAGTGCCTAATTCAGAAATCGCAATGGTTTCATTAAGAGAAGTATTAGAATCAAAAGCAAATGATCGCCCAGATGCAAGGTTGTTAATTGGCCTAGGAAGAGATATTTCAGGTGATGCGGTTTTAGCTGAACTAAACAAAATGCCCCATCTTTTAGTTGCAGGTGCTACAGGAAGCGGAAAGAGTGTTTGTATTAACGGTATCATTACTAGTATTTTAATGAGAGCAAAACCACATGAAGTCAAGTTGATGATGATTGATCCAAAAATGGTCGAGTTAAATGTATATAACGGGGTACCACATTTGCTTGCACCGGTAGTAACAGATCCTAAAAAAGCATCACAAGCATTAAAAAAAGTTGTTAATGAAATGGAAAGAAGATATGAGCTCTTCTCCCATACAGGTACTAGAAACATAGAGGGTTATAATGAAGTTATAAAAAGAAATAACCGTGAAGAGGAAGCAAAGCAACCGGAACTCCCATATATTGTTGTAATTGTTGATGAGCTTGCAGACTTGATGATGGTAGCTTCTTCTGATGTAGAAGATTCTATTACAAGGCTTTCGCAAATGGCACGTGCAGCTGGAATACATTTAATTATTGCGACACAGCGTCCATCAGTTGATGTTATTACAGGTGTTATTAAGGCAAATATTCCTTCTCGTATTGCCTTTAGTGTCTCATCCATGACAGATTCAAGAACCATATTAGATATGGGAGGAGCTGAAAAGCTACTTGGAAGAGGGGACATGCTCTTCCTACCTGTTGGTGCCTCTAAACCAGTTCGGGTACAAGGTGCATTTTTATCCGATGAAGAGGTAGAACAAACAGTTAACTTTGTTATTGCACAACAAAAAGCTCAATATCAGGAAGAAATGATTCCAACTGAGGTTGTAGAAACAACTAGTGAAGTTGATGATGAATTGTTTGATGAAGCTGTACAACTTGTTGTTGACATGCAAACAGCCTCTGTATCTATGCTTCAAAGACGATTTCGTGTTGGATATACAAGGGTACTGCAAGATTAATAGATGCGATGGAAGAACGAGGAATCGTCGGTCCATATGAAGGAAGCAAACCGCGAGAAGTCCTTCTTTCAAAAGAAAAACATGAAGACATTACTTCTTAATATCATGACTAAACAGAGACATCTTTTAATAAGTTGATTTCTGTTTAGTTTTTTTTATGGTTTTGGTATATAACTATTAAATTCATCGACAAAATGTGACAAAAAGAGTAAGATATAAATGCATTGTATGAAGAGTCATGTTATGGGTATAAGTTAACCCATAGAAACAAACGATAGGAAAGAATTCCTTCCTTATTCGACAATTTTTACTAGTTTCTATTTATTTATAGTATAAAACATGATATAGTAATTTCGGTTAGACTATGGTGTATAACATCTGATGTCTGATCTCTTGTATATAGTGGGTATAACTGGGGGCGCGTTTCAATGACCATAAAATCTGATAATCGGCATTTGTATTTACAAGTGATTGATAAGATCAAAGAAGATATAGAAAATGGTACATATCGAGAAAGAGAAAAATTACCTTCTGAATTCGAATTATCGAAAAGTCTAGGTGTAAGTAGAGCGACTTTACGAGAAGCATTACGAACACTAGAAGAAGAAAACGTTATCATTAGAAGGCATGGTGTAGGTACCTTTGTTAATTCTAAACCTAGATTCACCTCAGGTATTGAGCAATTAAATAGTGTCACAGCTATGATTGAACAAGCTGGTTTAAAGCCTGGTACTGTTTTTTTATCTTCCTCAATTACTGGTGCAACAGAAGATGATGTTAAAAGATTTAAATGTGAAAAATCAGAAGAGATATTTTTACTTGAACGAGTAAGAACCGCAAACGGAGAGCCTGTTGTATATTGTTTAGATAAAATCCCAACTAAAATATTGCCAGACACATTTGATCATGAACAAGAATCTTTGTTTAAATTACTTGAAGATAAAGCAAATATTTATATAAGTTATGCAGTTACACATATTGAACCAATTGGTTATCATGAAAAAATTTCTCCAATATTAGAATGTGATCCCGAAACATCATTATTGCTTTTAAAACAAATGCATTTTAATGATCAAGATCAACCCGTACTATACTCATTAAACTATTTTAGAGCGGACCATTTTAGTTTTCATGTAGTAAGGAAACGTTTATAGGTAAAGAATAAATAGTGGTACATACTTTTCGATAATAAAGTATGTAAGGAAATCTCCGCTATATCGTGCTTAACTCCTAAAGGTTGTTTAAAATGTATGAGAGTACATAGCTCTTTACTTTAAGGAGGTGGTTGGCCAAGATAGGCTATACGTTTAGGTTATGTTGTTATTTTAAAATATTTTTTAGGGGGCTTTAATGATGAAGAAAAGAAATGGACTAGCATTATCACTTTTTCTTGCTGCAGGAACACTGTTAGCAGGTTGCGGTGGTGCTGACAAAAATGAAGGCGCTGGCGGTGAAGGCGGCGGAGAAGCAAAAGAAGATAATTTTTCTGTTGCGATGGTAACTGATATTGGTGGTGTAGATGATAAATCATTTAACCAATCTGCTTGGGAAGGTCTTCAAGCATATGGAGAAGAAAATGGATTAGAAAAAGGAACTGACGGTTTTGATTACCTTCAATCCAAAAGTGATGCAGATTATGCAACAAACTTAAATACATTAGCTCGTAAGAATTTTGATTTAATTTATGGTATTGGTTACTTATTACAACCAGCTGTTGATGAAATTGCACAACAACAAAAAGATACACACTTTGCAATTGTTGATAGTGTTGTAGAACAACCTAATGTTGCAAGCATTACATTCAAAGAACATCAAGGATCATTCCTAGTAGGTGTTGTTGCTGGTTTAACAACGAAAACAAACAAAATTGGTTTCGTTGGTGGTGTTGAGGGTGACCTTATCAAGAAGTTTGAAGTTGGATTTATTGAAGGTGTTAAAGCTGTAAATCCTGATGCAACTGTTGAAGTTCAATATGCTGGTTCTTTCGGGGATGCTGCAAAAGGTAAGCAAATTGCATCAAGTATGTATGGTTTAGGCGCTGATATTATTTATCATGCTGCTGGTGGTACAGGTAATGGTGTATTTTCTGAAGCAATTGACTTAAAAGTAGAAGATCCAAACCGTGAACTATGGGTTATTGGGGTTGATAAAGACCAACACGAAGAAGGTAACGGTACAACAAAAGATGGTGAAGAATTCAATATTACTCTTACATCTATGGTTAAACGTGTAGACGTTGCTGTAAAGGACCTTGCTGAAAAAGCAAAAGCTGGTGAGTTCCCTGGTGGTCAAGTAATTGAGTATGGTATTGAAGAAGAAGCAATTGGAATTGCTCCAAGCGATGAGCATTTATCTGATGAGCTAAAAGCAAAAGTAGAAGAATATGAGCAAAAAATTGTTAATGGTGAAATCGAAGTACCAACAAAATAATAAATAGGGGTAGGGCTGACTTAGATAATCCTTTAGACTCCTCCAACAATAATAATTTTGGGGTGTCTTTATAGATAAAAGTCAGCCCTTATTCCTGAAAATCATTAAATGCAAATATTCTAATAATTCATTCGATTTATTTTTTATAAGATCATTGATGACTTCCTATACAAAAAAGCAACTATAGAAGGGTAGTTAGTTAATTAAATTATGTCATCATGATAATGAAAGATTTAGTAGATTTGCATTTGGTGATTTTCATACCAGCTAGTTTTTAGCAAAATGAAACGTGAAAACCATAAGTTGTTCAGGAAAAAGGAGTGAGCAAGTTGGAATATGTAATTGAAATGCTAAATATTCGTAAGGAATTTCCTGGCATAGTAGCAAATAATAATATTACATTACAAGTGAAAAAAGGCGAAATTCATGCCTTATTAGGTGAAAATGGTGCAGGAAAATCAACTTTAATGAATGTTCTTTTTGGCTTATATCAACCTGAAAAAGGGGAGATAAAAGTAAAAGGGAAAAAAGTAGATATTACCAATCCTAATATAGCGAATGATTTAGGGATCGGCATGGTCCACCAGCATTTTATGTTGGTTAATACTTTTTCTATTACAGAAAACATTATATTAGGAAATGAGCCGAAAAAAGGAACGACAATCAATATAAAAGATGCTGAGAAGCAGGTTAAAGAGATATCTGAAAAATATGGTTTAGCAGTAGATCCGTCGGCAAAAATATCTGATATATCAGTAGGGATGCAGCAACGTGTAGAAATTTTAAAAACTCTATATCGTGGTGCTGAAATCTTAATTTTTGATGAGCCGACAGCAGTTCTTACTCCACAAGAAATTAAAGAGTTAATTCAAATCTTAAAGACGTTGATAAAAGAAGGAAAATCAATCATATTAATTACACATAAGTTAAAAGAGATTATGGAAGTTTGTGATCGGGTTACGGTTATCAGGAAAGGTGAAGGAATTGGAACAGTTAATGTTGCTGATACAAATCCAAACGAATTAGCTTCACTTATGGTGGGACGTGAGGTCTCCTTTAAAACTGAAAAAACTCCTGCTAAACCGAAGGAAGATGTTTTAACTATTAATGATCTTATCGTAAAGGATAATCGACAGGTTGCAATGGTTAATTCTCTGAACTTATCTGTACGTGCTGGTGAAATTGTCGGTGTTGCAGGTGTAGACGGTAATGGTCAAACTGAATTAATTGAAGCGATAACAGGATTAAGAAAAGTCAGCTCTGGTTCTATTAAAATTAACAATAAAGATATTACAAATTTTCATCCTAGAAAAATAACTGAATCAGGTGTTGGGCATATCCCACAAGACAGACATAAACATGGGTTTAGTGCTAGACTTTCCAATTGGTGAAAACATGGTTTTACAATCATATTATAAGCAACCATTTTCAAAAAATGGTGTTTTAAACTTTAAATCAATTTATGATAAAGCAAAGGAACTCATTAAGGAATTTGATGTTAGAACACCTAGTTCTTCAACACTTGCAAGAGCTCTCTCAGGTGGAAATCAACAAAAAGCAATTATAGGGAGAGAGGTTGATCGTAACCCAGAATTGTTAATTGCAGCTCAACCTACGCGAGGTCTTGATGTTGGTGCGATTGAATTCATTCATAGCCGATTAATTGAGCAGCGTGATAAAGGGAAAGCGGTACTTCTCATTTCTTTTGAATTGGATGAAATTATCAACGTAAGTGATCGAATTGCTGTTATTTATGAAGGGCAAATCGTTGATATCGTGGATCCTAAAGAAACAACTGAGCAAGAACTCGGACTCCTTATGGCGGGAAGTAAGCGTCAGAAAGAAGGTAACCAGTCATGAATTTAAATCGTTATATGAACTTATTAATTCCTGTAATTGCGGTCATCTTAGGATTAATCTCAGGTGCAATTATCATGCTTGTTAGTGGATACAATCCTATTGCTGGATATAGTGCATTATGGTATGGAATTTTTGGTGACACTTATTATATTGGTGAAACAGTTAGACAATTAACACCGTATATTCTTACTGGTTTAGCTGTTGCCTTTGCTTATAGAACAGGACTTTTTAACATTGGTGTTGAAGGTCAAGTAATTGTTGGCTGGTTAGCAGCTGTTTGGGTTGGTGTTGCGTTTGAGTTACCGGCAATTATACATCTCCCATTAGCGATTATCGCTGCTGGATTAGCGGGTGCATTATGGGCTTTTGTTCCTGGATTTTTAAAGGCTAGATTTAAAGTCCATGAAGTAATCGTTTCAATTATGATGAACTATGTTGCACTGCATGTAACAAATTATCTAATAAGAGAGGTTATTACTGAAAACAGTGATTCCACTGACAAAATATTCCCGTCTGCATCATTACGTTCTGAGTTTTTTGAAAGTATAACAGATTACTCACGTATGCATTATGGAATTTTTATTGCTTTAATCGGTGCCTTTATTATGTGGTTCTTACTTGAGAAAACAACAAAAGGCTTTGAACTACGAGCTGTAGGATTTAATCATGATGCAGCACATTATTCTGGTATGAATGTTAGTCGTAACATTGTTCTTTCTATGGTAATATCAGGTGTTTTCGCGGGTGTTGCCGGTGCTATGGAAGGTCTTGGAACATTTGAATATGTTTCAGTTAAAAATGGATTTACCGGAATAGGATTTGATGGTATTGCTGTTGCACTTATTGGTGGGAACGCTGCAATTGGTATTATCCTATCGGGAGCTTTGTTTGGCGGGTTAAAAGTTGGGGCGTTAAATATGCCTTCTGAAGCTGGTGTTCCAAATGAGCTTGTTGAAATCATTATTGCGCTTATTATCTTCTTCGTTGCTTCTAGCTATTTTATCCGTTGGATATTATTACGTTTTAAAAAGGAGGGGAAATAAGTGAGCATACTACAAGCTTTAGAAATCATTATCCCAACAGCTTTATTTGTTGCGGCTCCACTTATTTTCACTGCACTTGGAGGAGTTTTTAGTGAACGTTCAGGTGTTGTTAATATCGGTCTAGAAGGTTTAATGGTTATTGGTGCTTTTGTAGGAATTGTATTTAATCTACAGTTTGCTGAAGTATTTGGAAATGCTACTCCGTGGCTATCTATCGTTGCCGCTATGGTTGCTGCATCGATTTTTTCATTATTACATGCTGTAGCTTCTATTACGTTTAAGGCAGATCAAGTTGTAAGTGGTGTTGCAATAAACTTCTTGGCAGTTGGTTTAACATTATTCCTTGTTAAAAATATTTATGAAAAAGGGCAAACTGATCGAATCAATATTAGTTTTAACAAAATGGATGTACCATTATTAAGTGATATCCCGATTATTGGAAAAATATTTTTCTCAGGTGGATATGTAACTTCTTATTTAGCAATTTTCACTGCGATTGTTGTTTGGTATGTAATCTTTAAGACGCCATTTGGACTTCGTTTACGTTCAGTAGGAGAACATCCAATGGCTGCTGATACTATGGGGATTAATGTAACTAGAATGAGGTATATAGGAGTTCTATTAAGTGGTGCATTTGCCGGTTTAGGTGGTGCTGTTTATGCTACTATTATTTCTAGAGACTTTAGTCATGCTACGATAAGTGGTCAAGGATTTATGGCACTTGCAGCAGTAATATTTGGAAAATGGCACCCGCTTGGAGCAATGGGAGCAGCTTTATTCTTTGGGCTGGCTCAAGGCTTGAGTATTATAGGTGGAACAATTCCGTTTTTAAAAGATATCCCAGCTGTTTATTTACTTATTCTTCCTTATGTTTTAACAATTCTTGCATTAACAGGATTTATCGGCCGTGCTGATTCACCTAAAGCATTGGGAACACCTTATGAAAAGGGAAAACGATAATAAAAAAGCTTCTCCAAACTAAAATGGAGAAGCTTTTTTACTGTAAACACAACGCGTTTGAAATTACTGTTACTAAATTCCAGTATATGTTAGACCGATTTTACGCAAAATGAACTTGTTAACAAAATAATCTTTAGACAGGTGAAGAAAATATGGGAGCACCAAAGAAGCTTGATTTACTTGCATTATCATCTGTTCCTCTTGTCATGACATTAGGAAATTCTATGCTGATTCCTGTTTTACCTCTCATCTCAAAAAAATTAAATATTAGTGCCTTTCAGGTATCTTTAATTATTACTGTATACTCGATTGTTGCGATTATTTTAATTCCAATAGCGGGTTACTTATCAGACCGGTTTGGACGAAAAATTGTGATGGTTCCATGTTTAATTATTGCTGGGTTAGGTGGAGCGGTATCTGGTTACTTTCTTGGAAAATTGAAGATCCTTACATATGGATCTTAATAGGACGTGTGCTTCAAGGAATAGGTTCTGCAGGAGCAGCACCCGTCGTTATGCCATTAGTAGGAGATATGTTTAAAAGTGATGAAGAAATAAGTGCTGGTCTTGGGTTAACCGAAACAGCCAACACTGCAGGTAAGGTTTTGAGTCCTATAATTGGTGCAGCTCTTGCAGCATTTTTATGGTTTCTACCGTTTTGGTTTATACCTTTTTTTAGTTTAGTTAGTGTTTTACTTGTAGCTTTCCTTGTAAAAGTACCGAAAACAAAAGATAAAGAAGTACAAACAGTTAAGGAATTTGCCCACTGTGTAAAAGGTATTTTTAAAGAAAATGGTAAATGGCTTTTTGCCATTTTTGCAGTTGGGTGTATTATTATGTTTGTTCTATTTGGAATTTTATTTTACTTGTCGGACATGTTAGAAAAACAATATAACATTAATGGAGTAAAGAAAGGGTTAGTTTTAGCTATCCCATTACTGGCTTTATCGGTTAGTTCTTTCATATCCGGGAAGAAAATTGGTCAAAATAAAAATTTAATGAAAACGGTTATTATCGCTGGCATGGGATTAGTTGCAATTTCTTTTATTGCATTAAGAGTACAACATACATTGATATTTTTAATTTCTTTTTTAGTTTTAACTGGAATAGGTATTGGCATTACCTTACCAAGTTTAGATGCTTTAATTACAGAAGGTATTGAAAAAGAAGAGAGAGGTACAATTACATCAATATATAGTGCAATGAGATTTATTGGTGTTGCAGCAGGACCTCCAGTTTATTCATACTTAATGTCTGTTAGTGAACATCTTGTCTATTACATTTCTGCCGGTTCAAGTGTAATAGCAGTTATGGTTGTGTTACTCTTTATCCAAGTTAAGGACCTGGAGAAAGATCCAAAGCAAATGCCAAAATTAGCTTAAAGAGACCGAATTCGGTCTCTTTTTGTATAGAATTTTATGATAAGAGTTAGGATAAGATAGTAAATAAAAGTGTATTATTTCCTTTATTATCCTTGTATTGATATAATTACAAACAAATTGAAAATAGTAAAAAGGAGGGTCTTCATGTCTTATTTTCATGAACAGCAAACAGATGTAAACGGTCTATCTTTGCATACCGTCTCAACAGCAAAATTCAAAACCAATACCATAGTTCTTAAGTTATTACCCCTTTAAATGAACAGGATGTTACATATAGAGCACTATTACCATATGTACTTCAAAGAGGGACAAAAAACTTCCCTTCTAGCACTGTTTTAAGACAACATTTGGATGAATTGTATGGTGCAACACTTCATGTAGATTTATCAAAAAAAGGTGAAAATCACATCATTTCTTTTCGAATGGAGATAGCAAACGAAAAATTTTTAACAGACGCTACTCCATTATTAGAACAAGGAATTAAATTTTTATCCGAAATTTTATTGCAACCAGTTATAGAAAATGAAGCATTTCAGGATGAAATAGTTACACAAGAAAAACGTACCCTAAAGCAACGTATTCAATCTGTTAATGATGACAAAATGAGGTATTCTAATTTAAGACTTGTACAAGAAATGTGTAAAGATGAGCCTTATGCTTTACACGTGAATGGTGAAAACAAAGATGTGGATAAGATTGATGCAAAATCGTTGTATGAATATTATCAAAAATGCATTAAGACAGATCATATTGATTTATATGTTGTAGGAGATCTTGATCAAGAAGAAGTTAAAGGGTATGTTAACAAATACTTTACGTTTGAGAACAGCCGTAAATCTGTAGAACAGACTCTTTATACAAAAGAAGTAATAGAAAAAGAAGTAATTGAAGAACAAGATGTGAAGCAAGGGAAATTAAACATCGGTTATCGAACAAATAGTACGTATAAAGATGACGATTACTATGCTCTGCAGGTCTTTAATGGTATTTTCGGTGGTTTTTCTCATTCAAAATTATTTATCAATGTTCGAGAAAAAGCGAGTTTAGCTTATTATGCAGCATCAAGGGTAGAAAGTCATAAAGGTTTATTAATGGTTATGTCAGGTATTGAGGTTCAAAACTATGATCAGGCAGTTTCCATTATAAAAGAACAGATGGCTGCAATGAAAAACGGAGATTTCACAGAACAAGAGTTTGAGCAAACCAAGGCTGTCATCCGAAATCAATTACTAGAAACTGTGGATACTGCTTATGGCTTAGTTGAAATTGTTTACCATAACGTTATTGCAAATAGTAATCGATCATTTGAGGACTATCTAAATGGAATTGAAAAGGTAACAAAAGAAGAGGTAACTAAAGTTGCTCAGAAGGTTGAGCTAGATACAATTTATTTCTTAAAAGGAATGGGGGGAACGGCATGACAACAAATCCTATTCGCTTCGATCAATTACAAGAATCATTATATTACGAAAAAATGTCAAACGGGCTTTGATGTCTATGTGTTACCTAAAAAAGGTTTTAACAAAACTTATGCCACTTTTACGACAAAATACGGATCAATTGATAATCGATTTGAACCTTTAAATGAAAAAGAGATGATTTCTGTACCTGATGGAATTGCTCATTTTCTTGAACATAAATTATTTGAAAAAGAAGATGGCGATGTATTTCAGCAGTTTAGTAAGCAAGGTGCTTCAGCAAATGCTTTTACATCCTTCACGCGAACAGCTTATTTATTTTCAAGCACAAGCTCAGTTGAAAAAAACTTAGAAACATTAATTGATTTTGTTCAAGTTCCCTATTTTTCAGAAAAAACGGTGGAGAAAGAAAAGGGAATTATTGGTCAAGAAATAAATATGTATGATGATAATCCTGATTGGCGTTTATATTTTGGATTAATTCAAAATTTGTATCAAAATCATCCTGTTAGAATTGATATTGCTGGAACCGTTGATTCTATTGCTAAAATTACGAAGGATTCCTTGTATGAATGCTATAACACATTCTACCATCCAAGTAATATGCTTTTATTTGTTGTAGGTGCTGTAGAACCTGAGGAAATATTAAATCAGGTAAGAACGAACCAAGGTAAAAAAGATTTCACAGCTCAACCTGAAATAAAAAGGGAATTCCCAGATGAACCAGTTGGGGTATTCAAAAAAACTGAGAAATTAAAAATGAATGTTCAAAGCTCAAAATGTTTAGTCGGATTGAAAGCTAAAAGTTCCTAATCGAGTGGGGAAAGAGTTATTGAAATTTGAGCTTTCTATGAATATTATTCTCGATATGCTTTTTAGTAAAAGTTCAAAATATTATGAGGAATTATATAAAGAAGGTTTAATTGATGACACATTCAGCTATGATTATACAGAAGAAAAAGGATTTGGATTTGCTATGATCGGTGGAGATACGGAAAATCCTGATCTCCTTGCAGATAAAATTAAACAAATTTTATTTAGTGCCAAAAAAGATGGTGTGGACTTCACAACATTCCAGGCGACAAAAAAGAAAAAAATCGTACTTTTTGAGAGCCATTAATTCTCCTGAATACATTGCCAATCAATTTACTCGCTATGCATTTAATGAGATGAACCTTTTTGATGTAGTCCCAATGTTAGAAACATTAACTCAAGAAGATATAACAAACGTATTACAAGAGGCAGTAGATGAAGAGTTATTTTCAGTATGTCAAGTGGTACCTAAATAATTATTGGAGAGATCTGACTCAGTCAGATCTTTTTTCTGTATAATAGGGAAGCGGCAATTCAATTCACTTTAACACTTTAAAAGGAAACTAACAGTAGTTACATAACATATAGAATAACTATTAAAGGAGAACGTTATGGATAAGTACGCACTTATAACTGGGGCGAGTGGTGATATCGGCATTGCTATCTCCAAAAAATTAATTAGTGAAGGGTATCATTTATATGTCCATTATCATCAAAATGAAAAAGTATTAAAGGACTTAAAAAGCTTGTATAAAGACAACATAATTCTTCCAATTAAAGCTGATCTGACAAGCAAAACGGGTGTACAGGAGTTACTTGAACATATAAAGATGCCTGTTGAATTGGTTGTATTTAATAGTGGTATGAGTCATTATGGATTGGTAACTGATCTAAATGATGTAGAGATTGATCAAATGGTAGAGCTACATATAACAAGTCCATTTCGTCTAATACAAAAGCTAATTCCTTCAATGATTACAAAACGTAAAGGTAATATCGTGTTAATATCCTCTATTTGGGGGATTACAGGTGCTTCTTGTGAGGTCTTGTATTCAATGGTGAAAGGTGGTCAAAATGCTTATGTGAAGGCTCTTGCAAAAGAGCTTGCACCAAGTCATATTAGAGTTAATGCCATTGCACCAGGAGCGATATCTACTAAAATGCTTGCTCAATTTACCAGTGAGGAATTAAATCAACTTCAAGAAGAAATACCATTAGGTAGGTTAGGTACACCTGATGAAATTGCAGAGACCGTTATTTTTTTAGCATCAGAAAAATCCTCTTATATTACAGGTCAAGTTATTTCTGTAAATGGTGGATGGATTTAAAAAAAGAAATTTGTATAAAAAACTCCTCCCCTTGGAACAATAATTTTGTATCAATTAAAAAGGAGGAACTCCTATGTCTGTATTAGAGAATTGGAATGAGTGGAAAAATTTCCTTGGTGATCGTTTAGATCATGCCCAAAACGAAGGAATGAACGATCAAGTTATTTCTAACTTAGCGTTTGAAATTGGTGATTATTTAGCGAAGCAAGTAGAAGCTAAAAACCCACAAGAAAAAGTACTAGCAGATTTATGGAGTGTAGCTTCTGAACAAGAACAACATGCGATTGCAAACATGATGGTGAAACTTGTTCAAAACAATGGTTCGCACTAAGAGAGGAGAGATCCTCTCTTTTTCTTTGATAAAACGAGGGTTTGTACTTAGTCGAGAAATCATTTTATCTTATACGTTTCTTTCTCTCTTTCTTCTTTGAGAAAAATCATTTATTATAAATAATAGTGGTTGTTAAAGAGGAGGGTTTAAATTGCCATATGAGTGGTATTTGGAATATGAAATTCAAAAGAACCGTCCCGGTTTATTAGGTGATGTGTCTTCCTTGTTAGGAATGTTGGCAATTAATATTATTACAATTAATGGTGTTGACGATTCCCGTCGGGGTCTTTTACTAAAATGTGAAAGTAATGATCAGGTACGCAGACTTGAATCAATTTTAAATACAATGGATAACATAACTGTTACAAAGCTTAGAGTTCCAAAACTTCGTGATCGATTAGCGGTTCGACATGGTCGTTATATTCAAAGAGATGCAGACGACAAAAAAACTTTCCGGTTTGTGCGTGACGAACTTGGACTATTGGTTGATTTTATGGCAGAATTATATAAACAAGAAGGTCATAAGCTAATTGGAATTCGCGGAATGCCTAGGGTTGGAAAAACAGAATCAATTGTGGCCTCAAGTGTTTGTGCAAATAAAAAATGGTTGTTTGTTTCTTCTACGTTACTTAAACAAACTATTCGTAGCCAGCTGATTGCCGATGAATATAGTGAAGATAATGTGTTTATTATCGATGGAATTGTTTCAACGAGAAGAGGATCTGAAAAACACTTACAGCTTGTAAGAGAAATTATGAGGCTTTCTGCTACTAAGGTTGTTGAGCATCCTGATATATTTGTACAGAATACAGAGTATACAATTGATGATTTTGATTACATAATAGAAATTCGCAATGAGCCTGGCGAGGAAATTACATATAAAGATGTTGAAGAGGGACCAACAATGTTCGACTCTTCAAGTCTTTCAGGATTTGACTTTTAATTATGGGGTGTTACGGTTGAGTGAACTAGGAAATCGACTGAAACAAGCAAGAGAAGAAAAGAATATGAGCTTGGACGATCTCCAGGAAATAACAAAAATTCAAAAGCGTTACTTGATAGGCATTGAGGAAGGCAATTATGCTATGATGCCTGGTAAATTTTATGCAAGAGCATTTATAAAGCAATATGCTGAAGCAGTTGATTTAGATCCGGAAATGCTTTTTGAAGAATACAAGAACGATGTACCAAGCACACACAAGGAAGATGTTCCTGAGCAGTTATCAAGAGTAAGAACACAAAAACAATTGCCAAAATCTGCGTCTAAATTTATAGACTTTTTACCGAAACTTCTTACGATAGCTGTAGTTGTAGTAGTGGCTATTTTATTATGGTTATGGAGACAAGATGCAGCTGAAGACAATGCTAATAATGAAAACAAAATGGCTGAAGCAAATGATGTTGAATTTGAAAAAGTAGAAAATACGACAACAACAGATGAACAGGCTAACGAAGAAGAAGCTGTCCAGGAAGAGGCGCCTGAAGAGGAAGCAACAGAGCCAGAAGAACCTGAAACCCCTACTCAAAGCCTGTCTGTAGTGGAAGGAACAACAACGACTTATGAGCTATTAGATGCTGAAAAGTTTCAGCTGGAAGTTGTTGCAAAGGATCGGACATGGGTTAGAGTTAGAAACGGAAAAGGTAAAACATTCTATGGAGAAGAAATTCCTAAAGGGGAAACAAAAGTTAATGATTTAACTGCAGAATCAGAAATAACAATTAGAGTTGGAAATGTACCAGGTACAGACTTAAAAATTAATGGTGAGCTCCTGCAATATCAAGACACAAAAACCACGCCACAGGACATTACCATCATTTATAAGAAAGAAAGAATAGGGGACTGACTCAGGAAGAAGAGTATGAACCACTACATTATTAGTAGAGGTTCATACTCCCTAATGGGGTCGTCCCATTTTGCATGTAAATGCTTGAGTTCAATAAATTGGAGGAATATACATGAATTTACCGAATAAAATTACCATTTCAAGGATTCTTTTAATACCAGTTTTTATGGTTATTATGTTAGTCCCATTTAACTGGGGAGAACTAACGTTTGGTTCAGAATCAATCTTAACAACTCATTTTGTAGGAGCTATTCTATTTATTGTTGCATCAACAACTGATTGGATTGATGGTTATTATGCAAGGAAATTGAATCAAGTTACGAATCTAGGGAAATTTCTGGATCCATTAGCAGACAAGCTACTCGTGTCAGCAGCTCTAATTATATTAGTGGAGCTGGGAGCTGCACCTTCGTGGATGGTTATTCTTATTATAAGTCGAGAATTTGCAGTAACCGGTCTTCGCCTTGTGTTAGCCGGAGAAGGTGAGGTTGTGGCAGCCAACATGTTAGGGAAAATTAAGACATGGACGCAAATTATCGCCATTTCAGCTTTATTACTTCACAATTTACCATTTGAATTTATGAACATTCCATTTGCAACAATTTCTTTATGGGTTGCAACTTTCTTTACTGTTTATTCTGGATGGGACTACTTTATTAAAAATAAACAAGCCTTTGTAAATTCTAAATAAGGGGGATTGTTCATGAACATAAGAACAGAGATTATCGCCGTTGGTTCAGAGTTGCTTTTAGGTCAAATAGTGAACAGCAATGCCCAATTTTTATCACAAGAGTTAGCTGAACTTGGCTTGAGTGTTTATTATCATACCGTAGTTGGAGATAACCCGTCACGTCTAGAATCAGCAATTAACAACGCAAAAGAACGTTCTAATGTTATCATTTTTACTGGAGGCCTTGGTCCGACTAAGGATGATTTAACAAAAGAAACAATTTCAAAAGTGTTAGGAAGAGAGCTTACGTTTGATGTGGAAGCTTTAGAAAGTATTGAACGTTATTTTACTCAAACAAAACGTATCATGTCTGAAAATAATAAAAAACAAGCATTGGTTATTGATGGTTCCTACATTTTAAAAAATGACTATGGTATGGCTCCTGGAATGGCTGTTGATATTGACGGAATGATTTATATGCTTTTGCCAGGACCGCCTAGTGAAATGAAGCCAATGTTTGAGAATTATGGAAGAGAATATTTCCAAACAAAACTAGGTTTTCAAGATAAAATTATTTCACGTGTTTTAAGATATTTTGGAATTGGTGAATCCCAGCTTGAAACAGATATACAGGATATTATTGATGGACAAACAAATCCGACAATTGCTCCTCTGGCAGCGGATGGAGAAGTAACATTAAGACTTACAGCGAAGCATAAAGATGAACATATTGCACAAAAACTCCTTAATGAAACAGAGAAAAGAATTAATGACCGTGTAGGTGAGTTTTTCTATGGTTATGAACAGACAACCCTTGTTCATGAATTAAATAAACTATTGATGAAAAAAGGGAAAACAATTTCTGCAGCTGAAAGTTTAACAGGTGGAATGTTTTCAGAGTACATAACATCTTTAGATGGTGCTTCCCAAATTTTTAAAGGTAGTATTGTTTCTTATACAAATGAAGTGAAAGAGCAAATTTTGAAGGTACAAAAACGTACCCTTGAACAATTTGGTGCAGTTAGCGAGGAATGTGCAAGGGAAATGGCTGAGCAAATCCGAAAGCTCTCTAAAAGTGATATAGGCATTAGTTTTACAGGTGCTGCAGGACCACAACCACATGAGGGACAACCTGTAGGGACAGTTTTTATTGCCATTTCTATGGGGGATCAGAACTCCAATGTTTTTAAACTGAATCTAGCTGGATCTAGAAAGGGAATTCGTGTTCGTTCGGTAAAGTATGGATGTCATTATTTAGTCAAACTATTAAACGAAATTGAATGATATAATGAAGTCTGTTAAGCACAAATCTATTATTAGACTTTTGCTTAGCAGTCTTTTTTTCTATGAAGAAAATTAGTCTGTTTTTGCTGTAAAAATCAACAAACGATTCGAAAATAAGTAAAAATTAAAAATAGAACTCCCTTACTATCTGAAATTTACTTTTTCTTTATATAAAAAAGTAGATATATAGTGACTTTAAAACATTAAAATAAAATAATCGAATAAATGTTCGCTTTTTACTTGGCAAACAAGATAAAAAGGGGTATATTTATTATAGATGAACTTTAAGGAGGAAATTTTGTGAGTGATCGTCAAGCTGCCTTAGATATGGCGTTAAAACAAATAGAGAAGCAATTCGGTAAAGGATCTATTATGAAATTAGGAGAGCAAACAGATCGAAAGGTATCAACTGTTTCAAGTGGTTCATTAGCACTTGATACTGCGTTAGGAATAGGTGGGTATCCTCGTGGTAGAATCATAGAAATCTATGGTCCTGAAAGCTCTGGTAAAACAACTGTAGCACTACATGCTATCGCTGAGGTTCAACAGCAAGGTGGTCAAGCAGCATTTATTGATGCTGAACACGCACTTGACCCTGTATATGCACAAAAACTTGGTGTAAACATCGATGAATTACTACTTTCACAACCTGATACAGGTGAACAAGCACTAGAAATTGCTGAAGCTCTTGTACGAAGTGGTGCAGTTGATATTTTAGTTATTGACTCGGTTGCAGCGTTAGTACCTAAAGCTGAAATTGAAGGTGAGATGGGTGATTCACATGTCGGTCTTCAAGCAAGACTGATGTCTCAAGCATTACGTAAATTATCAGGTGCTATAAATAAATCTAAAACAATTGCTATTTTCATTAACCAAATTCGTGAAAAAGTAGGCGTGATGTTCGGAAACCCTGAGACAACTCCTGGTGGTCGTGCTTTAAAATTCTATTCTTCTGTTCGTTTAGAAGTTCGCCGTGCTGAAACACTTAAACAAGGTAATGATATGGTCGGAAATAAAACAAAAATTAAAGTAGTTAAAAATAAGGTGGCGCCTCCTTTTAAAGTAGCAGAAGTTGATATTATGTACGGTGAGGGAATTTCAAAAGAAGGCGAAATCATCGATATGGGTTCGGATTTGGATATTGTCCAAAAGAGCGGTTCTTGGTATTCATATAATGAAGAACGTTTAGGTCAAGGTCGAGAAAATGCCAAGCAATTCCTAAAGGAAAACCCTGAAATACGTTTAGAAATACAGGGTCAAATTCGAAAACATTATGGTCTAGACGAAGAAGTTACTGTACCAGATGAAAGTCAAGAAGAGCTTAACTTATTAGGGGAATAATCATTTAATTTTAAGGGGCGTTTTGCCCCTTTTTTATTTTTATTAGAAAAAATAATGTGATATTTGTTTAAATACATATGAATTAAAGAATTTTATGAGTAGAAAAACGATAAATAACGATAAATAATATTGCATAAAATATTGTGACATAATTCTACAAAAATCATCCTTTTTCGCTAGTTATCACAAAGGTCATGGAAATAAGATTGAACAAAATGCTTAGAAACATTATAATGACAGGCTTGACAAGAAAAATTCACAGATTTACAATTGAGATGTATATTTTACAATTTTGTAGAATGATGATTGAAGCATTTTGAAAGCCGAAAATGTTGGTACTTGAAAAAGTCTTATGTCAAATAGTTTAAAGACGCAAGGTTCAACATGAAAACAAAGCTTTGTGCTGTATGTTGACAACTTATAATTGAACAATGTACATGCCGACACTTTAATCTAGAAAAAACAAGTTCATAGCAAGAGGAGGTGTAATAATGGACGTAGTATCAATAATCATCTCCATTTTGCTTGGCCTAATCGTCGGTGCAGTTGTTGGCTATTTTGTTCGAAAATCTATTGCCGAAGCAAAAATTGCTGGTGCTAATAACGCAGCGGAGCAAATTCTTGAAGAAGCAAAGCGTGATGCTGAGGCTACTAAAAAGGAAGCGCTTCTTGAAGCAAAAGATGAAATTCATAAGCTCCGCACAGATGCAGAACAGGAAGTTCGTGAGAGAAGAAACGAGCTTCAAAAACAAGAAAATCGCTTATTACAAAAAGAAGAGAATCTGGATCGTAAAGATGAGTCTTTAGATAAACGTGAAGCGATGCTAGAGAGAAAAGAAGGTTCTCTTAATGAAAGACAACAGCATATTGAAGAGATGGAAAGCAAAGTGGACGAGGTTGTGCGTAAACAGCAAACAGAGCTTGAGCGCATATCTAGCCTTACAAGAGATGAAGCAAGAGGAATTATTCTTGAAAAGGTAGAAAATGAACTCACACATGATATCGCTGTAATGATCAAAGAAAGCGAAAATCGTGCTAAAGAAGAAGCTGACAAGAAAGCGAAAGAAATCCTGTCACTTGCTATTCAACGATGTGCAGCAGATCATGTAGCTGAAACTACTGTTTCTGTTGTTAATCTTCCAAATGATGAAATGAAAGGTCGTATTATTGGACGTGAGGGGCGTAATATTCGTACGTTAGAAACATTAACGGGGATAGACCTTATCATTGATGATACACCTGAGGCAGTGATCCTGTCAGGTTTTGATCCAATTCGACGTGAAACAGCAAGAATTGCATTAGACAAGCTTGTTCAAGATGGTCGTATTCACCCAGCGCGTATTGAAGAGATGGTTGAGAAATCTCGTCGTGAAGTGGATGAATATATTCGTGAAATTGGAGAACAAACAACGTTCGAAGTTGGAGTTCATGGGATTTATCCTGACTTGATTAAGATTCTTGGTCGATTGAAATTTAGAACAAGTTACGGTCAAAATGTTTTGAAGCACTCTATGGAAGTTGCGTTCTTATCAGGATTAATGGCTGCTGAGCTTGGAGAAGATGAATTATTGGCAAAACGAGCAGGCTTACTTCATGATATTGGAAAAGCTATTGACCATGAAGTTGAAGGTAGTCATGTGGAAATTGGTGTAGAACTTGCGACAAAGTATAAAGAGCATCCTGTTGTAATTAACAGCATTGCATCACACCATGGTGATACAGAACCTACATCGATTATTGCGGTTATTGTTGCAGCTGCTGATGCATTATCTGCAGCAAGACCAGGAGCACGTAGTGAAACACTAGAAAATTATATTCGTCGACTAGAAAAGCTTGAAGAAATATCTGAATCTTACGAAGGTGTTGAGAAATCATTTGCCATCCAGGCTGGCCGTGAGGTACGTATTATGGTTAAACCTGATAGTATTGATGACTTACAAGCACATCGCTTAGCAAGAGATATTCGAAAACGAATTGAAGAAGAGCTCGATTATCCGGGTCATATTAAAGTTACTGTGATTCGTGAAACAAGAGCTGTTGAATACGCAAAATAAAGTGGTGCAGAAATGCGCCACTTTATTTTTGCTCAATTTTGTGTAACACTAAATCTAAGAACAACGGTTACTATGTGTTGAGTACAACAAAAAAGTTCAAACATGTTAAATGATAGAAAGGAAATACATATGAAAATTTTATTTATAGGTGATGTGTTTGGTTCACCTGGTAGAGAAATGATTAAAGAGTACCTACCTAAACTGAAAACAAAATATCAGCCACATGCTATTATTATTAATGGAGAAAATGCCGCACATGGAAGAGGGATTACAGAAAAGATGTATCAGCAGTTTATTCAAGCTGGTGCCCATGTCATTACAATGGGAAATCACACTTGGGATAATCGAGAAATTTTTGAATTTATCGATAAAGCACCTAATATGATTCGCCCTGCGAACTTTCCAGAAAATAATCCAGGAAAAGGCATGATATTTGTAACTATTGCAGGAAAAGAGATAGCTGTAATCAATTTGCAAGGGCGTGCATTTTTGCCACCTTCCGACTGTCCATTTAAAAAGGCTGATGAGCTGATTGAGCAAGCCAAAAAGCGTACCTCTCTTATTTTTGTCGATTTTCATGCAGAAGCAACTAGTGAGAAACAGGCAATGGGCTGGTATTTAGACGGTCGTGCATCGGTTGTTGTTGGGACGCATACGCATGTTCAAACAGCTGATGATAGAATTTTAGACAAAGGAACAGCGTATATTACAGATGTTGGTATGACGGGACCTTATGATGGCATATTAGGGGTAGATAGAGAAATGATTTTAAAACGATTTCTTACAGGTCTACCTGTTCGTCATGATGTGGCTAATGGTAGAACCCAGTTAAGTGGCATTATAGTTGATATTAACGATAAAACGGGTAAGGCTACAAAAATTAAAAGAATCCTTATTAATGATGACCATATGTTTTTTGAATAGTAAAGAACATAACTCATTAAAAGAAATAAGAGCGGGGAACAAACTTTAGTAAATCGTTAATCTATGGTCTTTAAGAAATCCACTTCATTCGGACGATTCTTCAAATAACATCATGTACCATAACATTTAGAATTTTTCGAAATAATATGCGAACAAGCAGGAATATTTTCCAACTCTAGTGAATATAGTATCAATGGATATATAACTAACACTGTTTAAAAGGAATATTGGGGAGGTCCTTTTAAACAAGATATGCCAATGATTGTTCTAATGAACACTCAAGGATTCATTGAAAATGAAGGGGGAACTAGAAATGGAAATATTAAAGGTTTCAGCAAAGTCAAATCCTAATTCAGTCGCTGGTGCATTAGCTGGAGTATTAAGAGAAAGAGGTGCAGCTGAAATTCAAGCAATTGGTGCTGGTGCTCTTAATCAAGCGGTGAAAGCTGTAGCAATTGCTAGAGGCTTTGTTGCACCAAGTGGTGTTGATTTAATATGTATTCCTGCTTTTACGGATATTCAAATAGACGGAGAAGAACGTACAGCTATTAAACTCATTGTGGAGCCAAGATAAGCTACATTCATGATGGAATAGTTGTAGGTAGCATAGGGGTTTGACTCAATAGGAGTCAAACCCTGTTTTTTTGTTTTTATTTTACACTTTACACTATTAATATAATAAAAATAGAGTCTAACCTACGAGGGGAGAAGATCATCCATGGCACTATTTGATGCGCATTGCGATATGTTATTTAAGTTATGGGAGAATCCAGCTATAAATGTTTATGAAGATGAGAAGTTACATGTTTCTATCTCAAAGTTAAAGAAAATGGAAAAACCAATACAATGTTTTGCTATTTTCGTACCAGAGAGCGTTCCATTTGTTCATAAATTAGATGCAGCTCAGCAACAAATAAACATTTTTTATCAAAAAATTCTAAATAATTTTAATGAGGTTAAATTGCTTAAAACAAAATCAGATATTGACGAATTAAAACATGAGCAAATCGGGGTTATTTTAACTTTAGAAGGCTGTGATGCAGTCGGTGATCGTCTTGAAAATCTTGAATTGTTGTATGAACTTGGAATTCGTTCAGTTGGCTTAACGTGGAATTATGCAAATCTTGTGGCAGATGGTTCACAAGAAACAAGGAATGCTGGTATAACGAATTTTGGTAAGGAAGTTATCGCATTTTTAAATAAGAAAAGGTTGTGGACAGATTTATCTCATACAAGTGAAAGAAGCTTCTGGGAAGGGTTAGATTTAGCTGATTATCCAATTGCCTCACACTCTAATACTCATCATCTTTGTCCACATGTAAGAAACTTAAAGGATGAGCAAATTGTTGCACTTTTAGGAAAAACGGAATGATGGGTATAACATTTGTTCCTTTCTTTACGACAAATCATGGTCAAGCAACGATTAAGGATGTGTTAAAGCATATTGACCATTTATGTTCGTTAGGGGGAGAAAATCATGTTGGGTTTGGGTCCGACTTTGATGGAATAGATCAAACAATAGAAGGACTTGAAAATTACTTGTGTTATGAACATTTTATCAACGAGCTTCAACGTCATTATCCAGAATCCCTTGTTGAAAAATTTATCTATCAAAATTTTGTAATTCATGTTTCATATTAATAAAAATCAGCTTTTTCGATTCAATAAACTTTTAAGTAAAGTCTTGTAATTTTTTCTTGTTAGGTCTAAAATTGAATACGTTTAGTATTAATTCCAATCATTTCACTAGAGTTTAGAAATTTCTATAAAACTGAACGTCATTGAAATGTGAAACAGATAGAAAAATAAAACATATTGCTTTAAATGAGGGGTGTAGAAACACATGATTAGTCAACTTTCATGGAAAGTTGGGGGACAGCAAGGAGAAGGAATTGAAAGTACAGGTGAAGTATTCTCTATTGCATTAAACCGACTAGGGTATTATTTATATGGATATCGTCATTTTTCTTCTCGAATTAAAGGTGGTCACACCAATAACAAAATTCGTGTAAGCACAACAAAAGTTCAAGCAATTTCGGATGATCTTGATATTTTAGTAGCTTTTGACCAAGAAACGATTGATGTCAACTTCCACGAACTTCGTGCAGGTGGAATTGTACTTGCAGATTCTAAATTTAATCCTACTATTCCAGAAAATGAACATATAACTCTATTTTCAGTTCCCTTTACTGAAATTGCAACAGAGCTTGGAACTTCTTTAATGAAAAATATGGTCGCTATTGGAGCAACAAGTGCCATACTCGATATTGAACCAAGTCAATATCATGAGGTTGTGAATGAAATCTATGGCCGAAAAGGCGAACAAATTGTAGAGAAAAATATGCAGGCGATTGAAAATGGAGCAAAATATCTGAAAGAACAACTTGAGTTCCAACGACAGGATCTTTATCTAGAGAAAGCAGACGGTAAAAAACGTATGTTTATGATTGGAAATGATGCGATCGCTTTAGGAGCAATTGCAGGTGGCTCACGTTTTATGGCTGCATATCCAATTACACCTGCTTCAGAAATAATGGAATATTTAATTGAAAAATTACCTAAGTTCGGTGGTGCTGTTATTCAAACAGAAGATGAAATTGCTGCTTGTACAATGGCAATTGGTGCCAATTATGCTGGAGCTCGTACATTTACCGCATCTGCCGGACCTGGCTTATCTTTAATGATGGAAGCAATCGGTCTATCAGGTATGACGGAGCAACCACTTGTTATTATTGATACACAACGTGGTGGTCCAAGTACAGGTTTACCAACCAAGCAGGAACAATCAGATTTAATGGCAATGATCTATGGTACTCATGGAGAGATTCCAAAGGTTGTAATGGCACCAAGTACAGTTGAAGAAGCATTCTACGACACTATTGAAGCGTTTAATATAGCTGAAGAATATCAAGTTCCTGTTATTTTATTATCAGACCTACAACTTTCTCTTGGCAAGCAAACAGTAGAACCATTAGATTACAGCAAAATTGAAATTCGCCGTGGAAAGCTTGTTGCAGAGGAGCTTCCAGAAGTTGAGAACAAAGCATACTTTAAACGTTTCGAAGTAACTGAGGATGGTGTTTCTCCACGTGTCATTCCAGGCATGAAAAACGGAATTCACCATGTAACAGGGGTTGAACATGATGAAACAGGTAAGCCGTCGGAATCTGCTTTGAATCGTGTAGCTCAAATGGATAAACGTTTAAGAAAACTTAATAACATGCAATTTAATAACCCTGTTTATAAAAATGTTCAGCATGAAAGTCCTGATGTTTTACTCGTAGGTTATTTATCAACACGTGGAACTATTGAAGAAGCTATGGAGCGTCTTAAAGCTGATGGAATAAAGGTGAATCACGCACAAATCCGCCTTATTCATCCATTCCCAAGTGATGAAATCCTTCCATTAGTTGAAAAGGCTAAAAAAGTAATTGTCGTAGAAAATAATGCAACAGGTCAACTTGCGAGTCTTCTTAAAATGAACGTAGGAAATGCGAATAAGATTTCTTCTTTACTAAAATATGATGGTAATCCATTCCTACCTCAGGAAATTCACACTAGAAGCAAGGAGTTGATCTAACATGGTAGCAACATTTAAAGATTTTCGTAATAATGTAAAACCAAACTGGTGTCCGGTTTGTGGTGACTTTTCTGTACAAGCAGCAATTCAACGTGCCGCTGCAAATGTTGGGCTAACACCTGAGGAGCTTGCAATTGTTTCTGGTATTGGCTGCTCAGGACGTATCTCAGGTTACATTAATTCATATGGCTTCCACGGGATTCATGGTCGTTCTTTACCAATTGCACAAGGAGTTAAAATGGCAAATAAAGATTTGACTGTTATTGCCTCTGGTGGAGATGGTGATGGATTTGCGATCGGAATGGGTCATACCATTCACGCTATACGTCGTAATATTGATGTTACTTATATTGTCATGGATAACCAAATTTATGGATTAACAAAAGGACAAACTTCTCCTCGAAGTGATGCTGGATTTGTGACGAAGAGTACCCCACAAGGTTCAATTGAATCAGCATTATCGGTTATGGAAATGGCCTTAACAGCTGGTGCTACATTTGTAGCACAAAGCTTCTCTACAGATCTTAAAGATTTAACAGCTTTAATTGAAGAAGGTATTAACCATAAAGGATTTTCATTAATTAACGTATTTAGCCCATGTGTAACGTACAATAAGGTAAATACGTACGATTGGTTTAAAGAGAATCTAACTAAGCTTTCAAATATAGAAGGATATGACCCACACAACAAAGAAATGGCGATGCAAACTCTTATGAAGCATAAAGGATTGGTTACGGGTTTAATCTATCAAAATACAGAACAAAAATCTTACCAAGATAGTATTAATGGTTACAGTGAAACACCTCTTTCTCAAGCTGATTTAACAATAGATGAGGAAGAGTTTAATAAAATGATAGCGGAATTTATGTAATGACTTAAGAGAGGACTGATTTTATAATGCAGTCCTCTTTTTTGCTATTAAAAATCATTGAGGAAGAATTAGGTAAAATGAATCATATTTAATATTTTATTTTATAAGCAACCAAACGTCCACTGTATACGGACTCCAATATTTACAAAAAAATATAACATGTTAAAATGTTGTTAAATATGCTTTTGAAATTAAGGGGTGTTCACTGTGAACGGAAAAATGAAAGCGCTTGTAAAACATCATAAAGGATACGGGGCACAGTTAGAAATGGTTGCCATTCCACAAATTTCAGAAAATGAAGTATTAATTAAAGTAAAAGCAACATCAATTTGTGGGACTGATGTTCATATTTATAAATGGGATGAGTGGTCAGCAAGTAGAGTAAATCCACCTTATATTTTTGGTCATGAGTTTTCTGGAGAAGTTGTTGAGATTGGAGAAAGGGTGACAAATGTTAAAGTGGGTGATTCTGTTTCCGCGGAAACACATTTAGTTTGTGGAAAATGTCCGCAGTGTTTAACGGGTAAAGCACATATTTGTAAAGATACTAAAATCATTGGTGTTGATACTGGAGGGTGTTTTGCAGAGTTTGTTGCCTTGCCTTCAACAAATTTATGGAAAAATCCTAAAGATATGCCATATGATATTGCCTCTATTCAGGAACCAATGGGTAATGCTGTTCACACTGTATTAGCAGGCGATGTGATTGGTAAAGCGGTTGCTGTTATCGGGTGTGGCCCAATTGGAATTATGGCTGTAGGAATAGCAAAAGCTGCTGGTGCTGCTCAGGTGATTGCAGTAGATATAAATGAATATCGATTACAGCTAGCAAAACAACTCGGTGCAACGACAATTGTGAATTCGAAATGCCAAGATCCTTTACGAGTTGTTAATGATTTAACTGACGGTCATGGAGTAGAGGTTGTATGTGAAATGTCAGGTCATCCTGTTGCAATTAACCAAGGGTTTAAAATGGTAACAAATGGAGGGCGTGTGTCGATTCTAAGTTTACCTACTAAACCTGTTGAATTTGATGTAACAAACGATATAGTATTTAAGGGGATTACAATTCAAGGGATAACAGGTAGAAAAATGTTTGAAACATGGAAGCAAGTTTCTGCCTTAATTCATTCAGGTCAGGTCAATGTAAAACCACTTATTACACATAGATTTCCATTAGAGCAATATGAAAAAGGTTTTGATTTAATGATGGATGGTAATTGTGGAAAGGTTGTTTTACATCCATAAATGAAAGCACTTACAAAGGTGATCATAAGATTATATAGATCTATTTTATAGGAGGAAATTTAAATGAACAGTTTTGAGTTTTTACAATCAGAGTTAGAAGAAATGAAGAAGGAAGGAACATTTCGACAATTAACCCCCTTAGAATCTGACCAGTCAGCAAGAGTTGTTATTAATGGTAAAAAAGTTATCCAATTATCTTCTAATAATTATTTAGGTTTAACTTCGCATCCTCGCTTACGAACTGCGGCACTTAAAGCTGTAGAAAACTATGGTGCAGGAACAGGGTCAGTACGAACGATTGCTGGTACTTTTACTATGCATAAAGATTTAGAGGAAAAACTTGCTCAGTTTAAACATACTGAATCATCATTAGTATTTCAATCCGGATTTACTACAAACCAAGGGGTACTTTCCTCTATTTTAACTAGCGAGGATGTTGTAATATCAGATGAATTAAATCATGCATCCATAATTGATGGTATTCGGTTAACAAAGGCAGCTAGAAAGGTTTATAAACACGTAGACATGTTTGATCTTGAAAGAGCACTAAAAGAATCAGAGAATTATAGAGTCCGTGTTATTGTGACGGATGGCGTATTCTCTATGGATGGTAATATTGCCCCTTTACCTGGCATTGTAGAATTAGCCGAAAAATACGATGCATTGGTAATGGTTGATGATGCACATGCTTCAGGCGTATTAGGAGAAAATGGGCGAGGTACGGTTAACCATTTTGGCTTAGATGGTCGTGTTCATATACAAGTAGGAACGTTAAGTAAAGCAATAGGTGTTTTGGGAGGATATGTAGCTGGACCAAGAACACTTATTGATTATTTAATTCATAAAGGCAGACCATTTTTATTTAGTACATC
Organism: Metabacillus endolithicus; assembly: GCF_023078335.1. Lineage (GTDB taxonomy): Bacteria > Bacillota > Bacilli > Bacillales > Bacillaceae > Metabacillus > Metabacillus endolithicus. The sequence goes on from NZ_CP095550.1 coordinate 4,739,610, forward strand.
TCACCCACCGGCAGTTACAGCCGCTTGTATAGAAGCAATAAAGGTTTTAGTAGATGAACCACAACTAATTAATAGACTATGGGAAAATACAAGGTTTTTTAAAGATGGTTTGGCGAAACTTGGATTTAACACTGGGAATAGTGAAACTCCTATAACTCCGATCATTGTTGGAGATGAAGCATTAGCACACAGCTTTTCTGACAAATTGCTGGAGTATGGGGTGTTTGCGCAAGGGATTGCTTTTCCTACTGTGGCTAAAGGTCACGCGCGCGTTCGGACAATTGTTACAGCAGAGCATTCAATAGAGGATCTTGAAGAGGCTCTTAATGTGTTTGAAAAAGCAGGAAAAGAATTGAAGATTATCTAAATTTTTCTTTTACAGCACTACAAATAGTGCTGTATTTTTTTGTAAGCGCATATTTACACTAAACAATCAGACTAAAGTCTGGATTGAATACACCTAAAGCCTTTTGTAATCGACACGGTTCTTCAAATATCGGGTAGTGACAGGCACCACAAAGTATAAAAACTTTATTTTCTGCCATTTTTCAGAAAGAAAGAAATGAAGTAAACTAGACTAAGAAGGAAATGTAATAATAATAGATTAAATATGCAAGGTGAGAAAAAATGAAAATAATTATAGCTGAAAAACCTGACCAGGCTTCCACCCTATGTGCACAATTTCAAAGAGTAAAGCGGGACGGTTATTTTGAGGTGAAACCTAATGAACTGTTTCCAGAAGGTGCTTTTTTCACGTGGTTTATAGGTCACCTAACGCAATTAAGTAATCCAGAAGCTTATAAACCAGAATGGAAAAAATGGTCTATTTCAATGCTGCCTATAATTCCAGAAAGGTTTCAATACGAAGTAACGAAATCAAAATCAAAACAGTTTTATATTATTAAACAGCTATTAAACAATCCAAACGTAACAGAAATTATTCATGCGGGTGATGCTGGACGTGAAGGGGAGTTAATTATCAGGAATATTATCCATTTATCAGGTGTGAAAAAGCCCATAAAAAGATTATGGATTTCCTCATTAACACCAGCCGCTATACAAACGGGATTTCGACAGTTATTAGACGATGAAAAAACAAAAAATCTCTTTTATGAGGCTTATTCGCGTGCCTGTGCAGATTGGCTCGTTGGAATGAATGCCTCTAGAATCTATTCTTTATTGCTAAAAGAACGTGGTATGAATGATGTATTTTCAGCGGGGAGAGTTCAGACTCCTACACTTGCACTGATTGTTAAAAGAGAAAAGGAAATTGATTCTTTTAATCCTGAACCATTTTGGGAGGTTATTGCAACATTTAACATTAACGGCAAGAAATATAAAGGGAAATGGCATAAAGATCAGCAAACACGTGTGATGGATAAGGAACTAGCAAATAAAATAGCGGCGTTTTGCACAGGAAAACCTGCTGAAATTAAAGATTTGATAACTGAAAGAAAAGAATATCAACCACCTATGCTTTTTAATTTGTCCTCTCTACAGGCAACAGCAAACAAAGCATTTAAGTTTTCACCTAAGAAAACATTAGATATTGTTCAATCACTCTATCAAAAGGGAATCGTTTCTTATCCACGAAGTGATTCAACGTATGTAACAGAGGGAGAGGCGGAACAATTTCCAGAGATTCTACAGAAGCTAAGAGGATTTGATCAATATAAAGAACTCTTTCCTTTGCCAGTTTCAACAATAGTAAAAAACCCTCGTTATGTGAACGAAAAAAAGGTAACTGATCACTACGCAATTATCCCAACTGAGCAAGTTAGGGACCCTAAAAAGCTTTCTTCTGATGAAGAAAAAATTTATGACATGATTGTGAGAAGACTAATAGCTGCCCATTATGAAAAGGCAATTTTTGATTATTCCACGTTAATAACCCTTGTTGATGGACGTGCAGAATTTATAACAAAAGGGAAGCAGCAAATTCAAGAAGGCTGGCGTAAAGTCATCTATCAAAATGACAAAGATAAGGATGAGCTTTTACCCAATCTCAAAAAGGGAGACTCCGGACATGTTGATAAGGTGGAAACAAAGGAAGGAAAAACCCAGCCACCAAAACGATATACAGAAGGACAATTAATTACCTTAATGAAAACTGCTGGTAAATATCTAGATAATGATGAACTTGAAAAAGTACTAAGTAAGGTAGAAGGCTTAGGAACTGAAGCAACAAGAGCAGGAATTATCACAATGCTAAAAGATCGTAAATATATCGATATAAAAAGAAATCAAGTATTTGCAACAGATAAAGCAAAAGTTCTTATTGAAGCAGTAGGAGATCATATTTTGGCTTCACCTGAAATGACAGCAAAATGGGAACAACGCTTATCAGAAATTGGAGAAGGTCAAGCATCTCCATCCGTTTTTATGGAGCAGACAAAAAAATTGTCAACTAAAATAGTATCGGATGCTATAGACATCTCTACAAGTTGGCGTTTTGAAGGTTTGAAAGTAGAATCAATTCAGAGAACATCTTCGAAATATTCTTTAGGAAAGAAAATAGGAAAATGTAAGTTCTGTGATGGAAATGTAGTTGACAAAGGAGAGTTCTACGGTTGTTCAAACTATAAAACAAATCAATGCAGATTTACAATTTCGAAAAAAATACTTGGTAAAAAAATCTCACAAACAAATGCTCAAAGATTGTTAAGTGAAGGTCAGTCCAATGTTATTAAAGGATTTAAAAAGGGTGATAAAACCTTTGATGCAAGGCTTGAATGGAAGGATAACAAAGTACAATTCCTTTTTGAAGATAATAATGTAAAAAAATAGATTCGCATTTTGTCGCAAAAACATGTACAATTCTTTACAGTATGGTTAAAAGATTGTGTTCTAACGCTATTATCGATATACTATTAAGTTGTATGTTTCTATATATTTTAAGTTAGTGAATGAAGAATTGCCTTTTTAAAAGATTATAATAAGCGCAATTTGAAAGGAGAATTGCATAATGAATGAACAACAGCGCAAGGAAAGTACTCAAGTAAACCCATCGGACAAAAAATCCGAAAAGGACTACAGCCAGTATTTCCAAGCCGTATATATGCCGCCTTCTCTAAAAGATGCGAAGAAGCGTGGAAAAGAAGATGTAAAATATGATGGATTTTCGATTCCAGAAGAATTTAAAGGAATGGGACAAGGCCGTAAGTTTTATATTCGCACATATGGGTGTCAGATGAATGAACATGACACAGAGGTAATGGCAGGGATTTTCATGGCATTGGGCTATGAGCCAACAGACGGTGTTGAAGATGCAAACGTGATTCTTCTAAACACATGTGCTATTCGTGAAAATGCAGAAAACAAAGTGTTTGGTGAATTAGGACACTTAAAAACATTAAAAAAAGAAAGACCAGATCTTTTATTAGGTGTTTGCGGCTGTATGTCACAAGAGGAATCGGTTGTGAATCGTATTCTTAAGGTACATCCTTTTGTTGATATGATTTTTGGCACACATAACATCCATCGTTTACCACAAATTTTGAATGAAGCTTATCTTTCAAAAGAAATGGTTGTTGAAGTATGGTCAAAAGAGGGAGATGTTATTGAAAATCTTCCAAAAGTTCGTAAAGGAAACATTAAGGCGTGGGTTAATATTATGTATGGTTGTGACAAGTTCTGTACGTATTGTATTGTTCCTTATACACGTGGTAAAGAACGCAGCCGTCGTCCTGAAGAAATTATCCAGGAAGTACGCCATTTAGCTGCACAAGGCTATAAAGAAATTACACTTCTTGGTCAAAATGTTAATGCGTACGGTAAGGATTTTGAGGATATCGAATATGGATTAGGCGATTTAATGGATGAAATTCATAAGATTGACATTCCTCGTATTCGCTTTACTACAAGTCACCCTCGTGACTTTGATGATCATTTAATTGAAGTGTTAGCTAAAGGTGGTAACCTTCTGGATCATATTCATTTACCGGTTCAATCAGGTAGCTCTGAAATATTAAAAATTATGGCTCGTAAATATTCACGTGAGAGCTATTTAGAGCTAGTTCGTAAAATTAAAGAAGCAATGCCTAACGCTTCTTTAACAACAGATATTATTGTTGGTTTCCCAAATGAAACGGAAGAACAATTCGAAGAAACACTTTCCCTTTACCGTGAGGTTGAATTTGATAGTGCTTATACGTTCATCTATTCCCCACGTGAAGGTACACCTGCAGCTAAAATGCAGGATAATGTACCAATGGAGGTTAAGAAAGAACGTCTCCAACGTTTAAACGCAGTTGTAAATGAAACTTCTGCTAAGAAATTAAAGGAATATGAAGGTCAGATTGTGAATGTTCTTGTTGAAGGTGAGAGTAAAAACAATCCAGAGGTTCTTGCAGGCTACACAGAAAAAAGTAAGCTTGTGAACTTTAGAGCACCAAAATCGGCAATTGGTAAAATTGTTAAAGTTAAGATTATAAAAGCTAAAACATGGACGCTAGATGGAGAAATGGTAGAAGAAGCGGTTGAGGTGAAATAATATGACAAAAGTATATACAAAAGACGATATCGTAGTAAAAGCTCGAGAACTTGCACAAATGATTTCAGAATCAAAAGAAGTTGATTTCTTTAAACGAGCGGAAGCTCAGCTAAATGAAAATCAAAAAGTTCGTGAGATGATCGCAAGTATTAAAAGCTTACAAAAACAAGCAGTTAATTTTCAACACTATGGTAAACATGAAGCATTAAAGCAAGTAGAAGAGAAAATTGACAAAATTCAAGGTGAACTTGATGAAATTCCAATTATCCAGGAATTTAAAGATTCACAAATTGAAGTAAACGACTTACTTCAACTAGTTTCTCATACAATTTCTAATAAAGTAACAAATGAAATCATTACTTCAACTGGTGGTGACCTTTTAGCAGGTGAAACTGGTTCGAAAGTAAGAAGCTCTAAAGGCGGCAGCAGCTGTTCATAATTTAAACTTTGGCAATCGGTTAAAAGAACCGATTGCCTTTTTATGTGTCTTTCCTTTGCGATGAAATCACTCCAAGTTTAACAATAAGAGGTTTGATGGATAGCCCTTGAATAAGTAAAGAAAAAAGCACAACACTAAAGGTTAATAATAGTACTGTTTCTTTGCCCTCGAAATCTGGTGAAAGACTTAAAGCTAATGCTATTGATAGACTTCCTTTTAATCCACCCCAATTAATTATATGTTTTTCTTTGCTTGATAAGCCCGATCTAAAAGCTGTACTAGTATAAACAGCTATTGCTCTGCCCACAATGACAATTATGATAGCTAAGAGTATCATTCCCCATTTCTGGCTAAAATCAATATTTCTTATTTCAAGGCCGATCATTAGAAAAATAAGTGAGTTTGCAATCTGGGTGATGCTGTCCCAAAATGTGTTAATATTTGTTTTCGTCTGTTCTGACATCCCAATTTTTGATCCATAGCTTCCAAAAACCAATCCTCCTACAACAACGGCAATAACTCCAGAAACATGAAAATGCTCTGCAATAAAATAACAACCAAAGAATAATAAAATTGAAAACGCCACTTCTAACGGATAATCATCAAAAGGCCTTAAAAATTGGCTGAATATAAAGCCTAATAATAAGCCGACAATTAATCCTCCAACACTAAATTTAAGGAATAATAGGATACCTGCACCAATGCCTGTAATGCCCATTTCTATATAGGATATTAAATAGATGGTTGAAATCTGAAATAGAACAACTGCAATTCCGTCATTTACTAAGGATTCACCTTCGATCGTAATTGCAAGGTTCTTTGGTACACCGAGAGTCTTAAAAATGGACAACACACTTATCGGATCAGTAGCACTCATTAATGCAGCGAATGTAAATGCTACAACTAAAGGTAAACCGATTATGTAGTATGAACCTAAACCAATTAATAAAAACGATAATAATGTCCCTGCAAATGCAAGAGCAAGGATTGGTTTTCGTTGGTTATTTATTAAAGAAAACTCTAGCTTTAACGTTGCATCTCCTAATAAGATAGGTAAAAACAATGAAATAATTATCGCTTGAAACACATTTGATTGTGTAATAAACTGCTCAGCTTCTTCGATAATTGGAATATCTGTTAGACCTAAGATAAGTCCAACAAGCACTAGAGCAATTGAATATGGCTGCTTTACAAGCTTCGCAATAGCTATTACGGCAATTGATATTGCAAGTAATATAAGAATTTGGATAAAAATTTCATTGAATAAGTGCATATCTTCCTCCGGTTTCACATAGATTTTTTTGAACGCTCAACTAAATAATGACTTTTTTACCTTTCCCGTTAAACACGGAAAAATAACATAGTTGAGAGTGAAGTCTAAATTTGTTTTACATGATAAAGGCATTGGAAAGAAACATAGGCAATTATTTTATGGCTTACACATGCACCTTTTTGCTTTTTTAGGCACATATTCTGTCATCCCAGCATACAATGTACTATACGTTACATGTATTGGCGTAACATGTCATAAATTCATTTAATTAATTAGCACATATGTTACTAGCCTAGCATAGGATTAAATGAAGATTCATTGAGGAGGGTATGCTCGAATGTCTGAATACAGAGAGATTATTACAAAAGCAGTTGTTGCAAAAGGACGTAAATTTTCACAATGTACACATACGATTTCACCATCGCAAAAACCTGCGAGCATTTTAGGTGGTTGGATTATTAACCATAACTATGATGCGCATAAGAAAGGTAAAACAGTTGAAGTTGAAGGTACTTATGATATTAATGTTTGGTATTCTTACAACGAAAACACAAAAACTGAAGTTGTTACAGAACGTGTAGATTATGTAGATGTGATTAAGCTTAGATATAAAGATGATAACTTTATTGATGATGAACATGAAGTAATTTGTAAGGCACTTCAACAACCAAACTGTTTAGAAGTAACAATTTCACCAAACGGAAATAAAATTATTGTTCAAGCGGAACGCGAACATCTTGCAGAGGTTATTGGTGAAACTAAAGTTTGTGTACACGTTAATCCAGAAGGCTGCGATGATGATGATTGTTGGGAAGAAGAATTAGAAGATGAGTTTGAAGACTTGAATCCTGAGTTTTTAGTTGGAGATGTAGAAGAGTAACTAGGGGGAAGCAACCTCCTAGTTTTTTTGTTTTCACTTGAGCTTTTAAAATTAGAACAATAAAAACCATAATATATTAATGGTTGTTACGAAAATTTCCAACCTCCTACTTTCACTAGAAATTGTCGATTTATGTTATAATGGAGGATATTGAAAAAAGGCTAATTTTCACCATAGATAAAGATTTTACGAATGGAAAATAACCTATATAGAACGTTAACAGTGGTATTGGAGGATAAACATGGCAACTTACACGCCAATGATACAGCAATATTTAAAGATTAAGGCAGATTATCAAGATGCCTTTTTATTTTTCCGTTTAGGAGATTTTTATGAAATGTTTTTTCAAGATGCTGTTAAGGCATCACAGGAATTAGAAATTACTTTAACAAGCCGTGATGGAGGCGGAGAAGAAAGAATACCAATGTGTGGGGTTCCTTATCATTCTGCTCCTAACTATATCGAACAATTAATTACAAAAGGTTATAAGGTTGCTATTTGCGAGCAAACCGAAGATCCGAAGCAGGCAAAAGGTGTAGTTAGAAGAGAAGTTGTTCAACTTATTACACCAGGTACTGTAATGGATGGAAAAGGAATTCAAGAAAAAGAGAACAATTATATTGCTTCCATAACTGAATTTGATTCTCAATTTGGTTTGGCATTAAGTGATTTAACAACGGGTGAAAACCTTGTTGCATATTGTTCAAGTTTTGATGATTTATTAAACGAAATCTATTCTGTAGGTGCAAAAGAAATTGTGATTTTAAGTGATTTTCAAGAAAACTGGAAAAAGCAGCTTATAGATCGATGTCAAGCAACTTTATCCTATCAAAAAGAATCATCAATTTCAGAACAGTTTTCTTCACTGGTTGAAGAAATAAATGATGAACGGCTAGTTACAACATTTGGTAGACTATTATCCTATTTAGAACGGACTCAAAAACGTAGTTTAGATCACTTGCAAAAACTAAAAGTGTACTATCTTCATGATGCGATGAAGATCGACTTTTTTCAAAAAGAAATCTTGAACTAACAGAAACAATTCGTTCAAAAGGGAAAAAAGGCTCGCTTTTATGGTTGTTAGATGAAACAAAGACGGCAATGGGTGGAAGACTCTTAAAACAATGGGTAGACAAGCCACTTGTAGATAAGGTGAAAATTGAAAAGCGATTGTCAATGGTTGAAACTTTAATGGAACACTTTTTCGAACGAGAAAACCTAAGGCAATTATTAAAGGAAGTATATGATTTAGAGCGCCTAGCTGGTCGAGTAGCGTTTGGTAATGTAAATGCAAGAGACCTTATTCAACTTAAAAAATCGTTACAGCAGGTTCCAGCAATAGAAAGTCTATGTCAATCTTTACAAAGTGAGACATTTTCTGTAGAAAGGTTAGATTCTTGTGAGGATTTAACAAATTTATTAGAACGTTCGATAATTGAAAACCCACCTTTATCCGTTAAGGAAGGGAACATTATAAACGATGGTTATAACGATCAATTAGATCAGTATCGTGATGCCAGCCGAAATGGAAAAACCTGGATTGCTCAGCTTGAACAGCAAGAGCGTCAAAAAACAGGAATTAAGTCACTGAAGATTGGCTATAACAAAGTTTTTGGCTATTATATTGAAGTAACCAGAGCAAACCTTCACCTTTTAGAAGAAGGCATGTATGAGCGTAAGCAAACATTGTCTAATGCTGAACGCTTTATTACTCCTGCTCTAAAAGAAAAAGAGTCACTAATCTTAGAAGCAGAAGAAAAAATTGTAGAATTAGAATATCAATTATTTGTTGAGATTAGAGAAAAAATCAAGCAATATATCCCTAGATTACAAGGTTTAGCTAAACGTCTCAGTGAATTAGATGTACTTCAGTGTTTTGCAACTGTAAGTGAAAATCGTCACTATTGCAAGCCTGCATTTTCTTTATATAATGAACTATTTATTAAGAATGGTCGTCATCCAGTTGTAGAGAAAGTAATGGATACTCAGGAATACGTAGCAAATGATTGTTATTTTAACAATGAACGACATATGCTGCTTATCACAGGACCAAATATGTCAGGAAAAAGCACGTATATGCGTCAAATAGCTTTAACGTCAATACTAGCTCAAATAGGTTGCTATGTACCTGCTTCAGAAGCTGTTTTACCTATATTTGATCAAATTTTCACGAGAATTGGTGCAGCTGATGACCTCATATCAGGTCAAAGTACGTTTATGGTAGAAATGCTTGAAGCTAAAAATGCCATTGCTCATGCTACTTCTCAAAGCTTAATATTGTTTGATGAAATCGGCAGAGGAACCTCAACTTATGATGGTATGGCTCTAGCACAAGCTATTATTGAACATATTCATGAAAAAATAGGCGCTAAAACATTATTCTCAACACACTATCATGAACTAACAGTTCTCGAAGAACAATTACAATCGTTAAAAAATATTCATGTAAAAGCCATTGAGGAAAATGGAAAAGTTGTGTTTTTACACAAAATTGAAGAAGGTGCAGCAGATAAAAGTTATGGAATACATGTAGCAGAACTTGCTGAACTCCCAAAATCTTTAATTGTACGTGCGAAAGAAATATTGAAGGATTTAGAAAAAGACAGTAAAGGGACAAGTTCTGTCACATCAAAGAAGAGTGAAAGGGTAAAAGAAGAATCTTTTATAGACTCTCAGCTTTCTCTGTTCCCGGATCATGGGCAACAGCCTTCGACTAAAGTACCAACTCTATCTAAAAAAGAACAAAATGTTGTTGATCAATTAAAATCTATGAATCTTTTAGAAATGACTCCTCTTGATGCAATCAATGCACTATATCAATTGCAGAAAAAGGTGAAATAAAAGCAAGAAGGCGGTGAGATAATTGGGGAAAATAATTCGCCTGGATGATATGTTATCAAATAAAATTGCAGCAGGAGAGGTCGTTGAACGACCTGCTTCTGTTGTGAAAGAGTTATTAGAAAATGCGGTAGATGCAAACAGTACGATTGTAGAAATTGATATTGAGGAAGCTGGTTTAGGTAAAATTAGAATTGTTGATAATGGTGATGGAATTGAACCTGATGATTGTTTAAATGCTTTCCACCGTCATGCCACAAGTAAAATTAAAGATGAAAATGATCTTTTTCGGATTCGAACTCTCGGCTTTAGAGGAGAAGCGCTTCCAAGTATTGCTTCTGTTTCTTTACTTGATATGAAAACAAGTACAGGGGAAGGAGCTGGGACAAATCTAATTTTATCTGGTGGGAAAATTGAAAAACATGAATCAACCTCAAGTCGAAAAGGAACAGATATCACGGTTAGAAATCTCTTTTTCAATACACCAGCCAGGTTGAAATACATGAAAACTGTTCACACGGAATTAGGAAACATTACGGACATTGTAAACCGTATTGCACTTGCACATCCAGAGGTGTCCATACGCTTAGTTCATAATGGTAAGAAGCTTCTTCATACAAATGGAAATGGAGATGTTCGTCAGGTATTGGCTTCAATCTATGGACTTTCCATTGCGAAAAAAATGAAAAAGTTAACGTTAGAGTCTTTAGATTTTGAAATAAATGGCTATGTTGCTTTACCTGAAATAACAAGAGCCTCCCGAAACTATATATCAACGATCATTAATGGGCGATTTATTAAAAATTATTCCCTTGTTAAGGCCATTCAGCAAGGATATCATACATTGCTCCCAATAGGACGCTTTCCCATTGTATTCTTAGAAATAAAAATGGATCCGTTATTAGTTGATGTGAATGTTCATCCTTCTAAGCTTGAGGTGAGGTTAAGTAAGGAAGCAGAACTAAATGAACTGATTACAAATGGAATAAAAGATGTCTTTAAACAACAGCAACTTATACCATCTGTAGAATCTCCAAAAATGACGAAAGTAAAGTCGGATGATGAGCAGCAACAATTTACCTTTGATCATAGTAGAGAGGATGTTAATGAAAAGCCTCAGCATTTCAACAAACATCCTTAACTCAGAGAACACCAATATTAGAGGAAAAAGAACAACAGCTTTATAATAAAATAGAGATTAGCTGGCAACATCAGGATCAAATAGATGAAGAATTTCATCATGAAACTGAAACAGTGGCAGTTCATCATGAAGAAGAGGTTTTTGAAGAGAACCTGTCTTATGATGATAAACAGAATCAACAACCACTATTACAAGAAGAAAGAGTACCTGTTTTATACCCAATTGGTCAAATGCATGGAACATATATATTATTTCAAAATGATAGAGGCTATTTATCATAGATCAACATGCTGCACAAGAGCGGATTAAGTATGAATACTTTAAAGAAAAAGTCGGAGAGGTTCACTCGGAGGTTCAAGAGCTTTTGGTGCCTCTAACATTTGAATACTCAACTAATGAGACAATGATTATTGAAGAACATTTAAATGCATTAGCACAAGTGGGGATTTTTCTTGAGCCTTTTGGTCGTAATAGTTACATTGTACGCTCTCATCCACAGTGGTTTCCTAGAGATGAAGAAAAGAGTACGATCGAGGAAATCATTCAGCAGGTACTCGATGATAAGAAGATAAATATTAAGAAACTTCGTGAAGAAGCAGCGATTATGATGAGTTGCAAAGCTTCCATCAAAGCGAACCATCACTTGCGGAACGATGAGATTTTTGCATTACTTGAAACGTTAAGAAAAACTACTGATCCATTTACTTGTCCACATGGAAGGCCGATTATTGTTCATTACTCGACTTATGAAATGGAGAAGATGTTTAAGAGAGTAATGTGAAAAAACAGAAGTATTAAATCAGAACAACAGTCCTCTTTTTTGAGGCTTTTTTAATTTTAGTGAAAGACTTCTAAAAATGTAAAAAGCTATAAAACCATATTTTTCGAAACCGGTATTACTTTTCGAGATTCTTTATCGCATCTCACTTTTTACATAGATTAATGTGAAATTCTAGTTTTTAAAATAATCTAGATTTTCACTTTGTTTGTATTGATTTTAACTTAAAATGAAAAATAATAATGTTATGTAAACTGAAAATGTAAAGGTTTCTTCCTGAAAATTTTATATAAAATTGCTGTTTATAACGTTTATTACCCAGTTTGAAAAAATAATAATAGAATGTTTACAATTATATTAAAAAGGAAACAATAATCTGGTGTTCATATCGTACACATGATAAGATGATGAACGTAGAATCTATTTGATGTGAAAGAGTGGTTGTGTTTGAATAGAAAGAAAATCATCGTCATCATTGGTCCAACAGCAGTTGGAAAAACGAAACTTAGCATTGACCTTGCCCACCGGTTAGATGGTGAAATTATTAGCGGTGATTCAATGCAAATTTATAAAGGCATGGACATAGGAACAGCCAAAATTAGCGCAGATGAGATGGAGGGTATTCCTCATCATCTTATAGATATTAAAAATCCGGATGACGATTTTTCAGTAGCGGAATTTCAAGGAAAAGTTAGACCCTTAATTGATGACATTACAAGAGAAAACAAAATGCCAATGATTGTTGGAGGGACAGGCTTATATATACAATCTGTTTTATATGATTATCAGTTTACTGAATCTCCATCAGATCCTGAATTTAGGAAGAAGCTTGAAGAATCCCTAAAAATTAATGGTGAACATGCCATACATCAATTATTAGTTGATGTTGATCCGGAGTCTGCTAGTAAAATCCATCCAAATAATACAAGAAGAGTTATTAGAGCCTTAGAAATTTTTCATTGTACCGGTGTGACAATGGCAGAGCATCTGAAACAACAGGAAAGCCAACTTTTGTATGATGTAGCCTTAGTTGGTTTAACGATGGACAGAGATATTTTATATGCCAGGATTAACGAGCGTGTTGATTCTATGATCAAACAAGGACTCATTGAGGAAGTAAAGAAGCTGTATGATATTGGCATACGTGATACACAGGCAATAAAAGCAATAGGCTACAAAGAAATTTATGACTACCTTGATGGTTTAACATCACTTGAAGATGCAATAATCCAATTAAAGCAGAATTCAAGAAGATATGCTAAACGTCAGTTAACATGGTTTCGAAATAAAATGGATGTTAAATGGTTTAATATGACCCCACCTATAAATCATGAACAAAAGCTGGATGAAATTTTTACATACATAGCAGGAAAGCTGAAACTTTAATCGAATTAAAAGGTATAGATAAAAGAGGAGGACGAAACATGAAGCAATCAATCAATATTCAAGATCAATTTCTTAATCAACTTCGTAAGGATGGAACTTTTGTAACTGTTTTTTTATTAAATGGATTCCAATTAAGAGGCCTTGTTAAGGGCTTTGATAACTTTACAGTATTGTTAGAAACAGAGGGTAAGCAACAGCTTATTTACAAACATGCTATTTCAACATTTTCACCACAAAAAAACATACAAATAGAACTAGAGCAATAAAAGTAAGGGAGTTGATGAAAAACATCAACTCCCTTTATTTTTTGAAATTTATCATTTAAATAGATCTCAAGGTTTTAATTTATGGAAAACTGAATATAGATAAAGGAATGGATATTTCTTGGGAAAGCGCAGAAACCAACAAAATTCCTCCTTTTTTGCGTTTGCCGTTTGGACAATTTCATTCCATAGTCAAATTTTTAAAAAGCTCACGTATACTAAGTAACAGATAGTGAGGTGAAGGTCTTTGGAACGTGATCAAGCATTCACATATAAAACAAATGGACAAATAAATATAATTTTAAACAATCAATCTAAAGAAAAAGTGGAAGTCAGCTCCTCTTCATATGACTTAAAAATTCCTAAGGTAGAGGTCAAGCACGCGATTTTAAAGGAAATTGAGGAAGAAATGGGGCTCGCTTGTCGGGATGAATGAAATGAAGAGAATGATAAAAGAAATTTACGCTTGGATTTTTATAAATAAAAAGCGTGAAGAACAGGGGTTAAAAGTAGGAAAGCAAGCACTTCACATGATGTTTAAAGGAAATCCTGGTACAGGAAAAACAACTGTTGCAAGATTAGTTGGAAAACTATTTTTTCAAATGAATGTTTTATCAAAAGGACATCTTATTGAAGCAGAAAGGGCAGATCTTGTCGGAGAATATATCGGGCATACTGCACAAAAAACTCGGGATTTAATTAAGAAAGCACTTGGTGGGATATTATTTATTGATGAAGCCTATTCTCTTGCTAGAGGAGGAGAAAAAGACTTTGGTAAGGAAGCAATTGATACATTGGTCAAACATATGGAAGATAAGCAGCATGATTTTGTATTAATCTTAGCCGGATACCCACGTGAAATGGAAAACTTTTTGTCTTTGAACCCAGGACTTTTATCAAGGTTTCCACTTGTTGTAGATTTTCCTGATTATTCTGTTGACGACTTAATGGATATTTCGGAACTTATGATGACAGAACGAGAATACAGATTTCACCAAGATGCAGAAATCAAACTCAAAGAACATTTAATGGCTGTTAAAACGGAAACACATCCATCAAAGTTTAGTAATGGTCGCTACGTTCGGAACATAATTGAAAAGTCTATCCGTTCACAAGCGATGAGGTTATTATTAACGGACAGATATAATCGAGAAGATCTTTTAACAATAAAAAGTCAAGATTTGGTATTAAATGAACATAAAAGTAATTGAGGTTAAAGTTGTTTTTTATTGAGATCGACTTTCAAGGCATTGTCCCCATTTTAATTAACTGGGGGCTTTTGTTCTTAATAATATTTTTAAGAGGCGCTAGCCGTTCTTTTTTTATATTTTTATCATACATCATATATCAGGTTACTATTTGCACTGTCTGTTCAATTGCGGGACAGTTTTTTCGATATGGAGGTAATGATGAAAATAAAACTAATTCTTTTACTCGTTTTAACAGGAGTCCTATTAGGGATTTGTATTGTCTTGATTAAGCCGGACGCCGGAGGAACATCTATAGAAGTAACAACAAGTGAAATCAAAGAAGATTATAAAACATTCACTTATGTTATTACAAAAGTTGATGGTAATGAATATCATGGACAATCAACAGATGGAAAAACTAAAATACAATTTAATAGCGAGAATATTAAACATCCTTTAACAGAAAAACTTGAAGTGAAAGATAAGATTGTGGCTTATGTAGAATCTGAAAATCATATTAATGGGATTGTTAAAATCGAAAAAATTGAAAATGAAAAATAGACATTTTCGATTTCTAAAACAAAAAAGGTACTTGCACAGTACCATTCAATAAACAAATATATTTACGATAGTCAATTGATGACTATCGTTTTGTGTTTTCCTTAAGTTGCTAATTCCATTGTGATTAAAGAACATGATATTAATATATTTTATTTCTCATAAGGTTCATATTTACGATCAGGTACAGCTTCTTCAGAGAATGTGGTTGTTGTTTCTTCGGATTGATTTAAGTTATTTTTAGTTGGCTGTAGGTTTGTCATAACAGAAGGGGTTATGGGATTGTCTGTTTTTTTATTAAAAAATCCTTTTCCATTTTCAGGATTTGAAATAATTCCCAATGTAACAAGAATACCTAAAACAGATGTGACATAAGTTTCCCAACTTGTTAGATCAATTTGTAGGCCTAAATCTTTAAATACCATATATAAAAGAGAAGCAATAGATGTCCATAAACCATAATTTCTCCATTTCATTATAATCACACCTTTCTTTTTGTAGCTATCATATAAAGTATTCTTGATTAATCAATCGGTGAGGGCATTCAGGATATTTAGGAGAAAGGAATTAATAAATAAAAATTGATTTCAGAAACCTTAACATGTATTGCCTCTAAATTAACTGAATAAAAATAAGTTAGAGTTTGTAGTGAATGTGAAAAATAATCATTATAATTCTTATAGACAATAAAAAGTTCTTAACCATAACTTTCAGGTTCATTATGAATTAATTTGTATAAATATAGAGTCATATAAATTTAGCATTAAACCAGTAATATTCAATCGAAAAAAGCTATAAAAAACAACTTTGGAAACGCTTTCAATAATACCCTCTAAATGTTAGAATACAAACTATAAGAGGGAGTGATTAGGATGTGTGATAACAAATTATTTTTAGAACAGCTAAAATACCTTGTTGAAAATAACTTGTCACTTAACGAATCTGTCATTAATCAATTGGTGGAAAAATACGATAAAAATCCATTTTTAACAGTTCAACTATATCAAATAATTAAAAATAACGAAGCCATTTTACCATTCTTCCAAGATATTGAATCCGCAATTTATGATTATATTGTTAACGAAGAAATGACTAACGAAAAAACCTATTATGGAGCAACGTTATATGTTGCAGATATGTTTGATACAACCCATACTTATATAAAATGTAAAGTTAGTCGATCAAGAGAAGAACTTCAGGAAATCAGCTGAAATTTAAAAAAGGCAACTCCATTATAGTTGCCTTTTTCTATATTTATCCTGAGATTGATTCATTCTTTGTTGATGGTTTGAAACTTCGGTTTGGCAAACGCCACTTATATGTATAAGACAGAACTCTAAGTAATACAATTAATCCAAAAAGAATATAAAGTTCGAAAGGCTCGTTAACAAGCTTAAAGCCAATTAAAAATCCAGCAATAATTGCCCAAAAGGCATAAATTTCTGCACGAAGTACTAGTGGCTTACGTCCTGCAAGGATGTCTCTGACAATTCCTCCACCACTACCTGTTAATACTGCTGCAACGATTACTGCACTAATAGGGTGATTCATGTTAACAGCATATAAAGCACCTTGTATGGCGAATGCGGAAAGACCGATTGCGTCAGTAAAATTCCCCCATTTTTCCCAATGTTGTAATAATCGATTAGGAAATAAAAACAATCGTCATAGCAAAAAGGGCTACCTGAAAAAGCACTCCTTGTTCCCATAAGGCACTGACTGGGACACCAATAAGTAAATTTCGAATTGCACCACCGCCAAATGCCGTGACAATACCTAAAATATATACTCCTAATATATCATACTCTTCTTCCATTGCTACAATTGCACCGCTAATTGCAAAAGCAATTGTTCCAATAATACTTAAAACGTCCCAAGTCAAAATAATTCCCCCAGTTGTATTAATTCAGCCGAAATAATTGTATATGTAACCTACATAAAGGTCAATTCTATTTTTTAGTATTCTGCTTGCGTGCAAGGTGGAAAAGAATATTATAGGTCCAAAACTGTTTATACTAGGTCTATAACAGAAATAATTAGAGAATTACAGTAATGTTTGATATGATTAAAATGCTAAAAACAGCGTAAGGGAAGGGTTTTTTATTGAATAATACATTGGATGTACTAAAAGAAAAGGTAATATTAGTTGGTTGTCAGCTTCAAACAATACTTGACGAACATTTCCATTATTCAATGGAGGAGTTAGCTTCATTAACGAAAACAGCTAATGGTGAAGTAATTAGCCAAATGACACAGAAAAGGGAGAGGCCACATCCCGCTACATACATAGGTAAAGGAAAAGTAGATGAATTATTGAGTTTAGTTGAGGAATATAGTCCAGATATTGTTGTTTTTAATGATGAGTTATCACCAAGTCAATTAAGAAATTTATCATCAATAGTAGATGTGCGAATTATAGATCGTACTCAACTGATTTTAGATATATTTGCTCAACGTGCTAAATCAAAAGAAGGTAAGCTTCAGGTAGAGCTTGCACAACTACAATACTTGCTCCCGAGATTAACTGGACAAGGTATTGCTTTATCACGTCAAGGGGGAGGTATTGGTACAAGAGGACCAGGGGAGACTCAATTAGAGACAGATCGTCGTCACATTCGAAATCGTATTAATGAAATAAAACAGCAGTTATCAACTGTAGTTAGACACAGAAGCAGATATCGTGAACGTCGTAAGAAAAACCAAGCTTTTCAAATTGCTTTGGTAGGATATACAAATGCAGGGAAATCAACGATATTTAATCGATTAACAACAGCAGGTACATTTGAAGAAGATTTATTATTTGCAACATTAGATCCTATGACAAGAAAAGTATTATTACCATCAACATATCAAGCTCTAATCACAGATACTGTGGGTTTCATTCAAGATTTACCGACAACCCTTGTGGCAGCGTTTCGATCCACACTTGAAGAAGTAAAAGAAGCCGATCTTATTCTTCATGTTGTTGACAGCTCGAATGAAGACTACGCAAATCATGAAAAGACTGTATATAAGCTTCTTGAACAATTGGATGTAACTGATATACCAATTTTGACCGTTTATAATAAAAAAGATCAGACTCCGGAATCATTCGTACCATCCCCGACGGAGGATTATTTAACAATTACTGCTTTTTCTGAAGAAGATTTAAAAATGTTGATGAATAAGGTGGAGAAAATTGCAAAAAAAGAAATGAAACATTATTCCATCCAACTACCGGCAAATGAAGGTAGATTAATTTCGCAATTGAAAACTGAATCTCTTATTGAACACTTAGAATTTATAGAAGAGAAAGAAATGTATGAAATTGAAGGGTTTGTTCTCCCGACACATGCTATAAATGGACAGCTAGATAGGTATAACGGAGAGGGTAATAAACATGTTTAAGTTATTAAAAAACGGGGCAGTTATTGCCCCAATTGTTGAAAATGCTGAACAAAAAATATCTAAGATTCATGACCAAATTGATTTTATCAGTGAGGTAAACCAATTTAAGGTGCTAAAAAGCTTTCAGAAGCATCGAATTAGTGACTCTCACTTTATTCCATCTACAGGTTATGGATATGATGATATTGGTAGAGACACCTTAGAAAAAGTGTATGCAGATGTGTTTGGAGGGGAGGCTGGCTTAGTAAGATCACAAATTATCTCTGGAACGCATGCTATTTCAATCGCTCTTTTCGGAGTTTTAAGACCAGGCGATGAACTTCTATATATAACAGGAAAACCGTATGATACACTCGAAGAAATAGTAGGTATTAGAGGTAGCGGTATTGGCTCACTTAAAGAATTTAATATAGATTACAATACTGTGGACCTTAACGGAGATGGTACTGTAAATTTTGAAGCTGTAAAAAACGCCATTTCACCTAAAACAAAAATGATTGGTATTCAACGATCTAAAGGGTATGCAACAAGGCCTTCATTTACAATATCAGATATTAAAGAAATGATAAATTTTGTTAAATCTCTTAAAGAAGATATTGTCATTTTCGTTGATAACTGCTATGGTGAATTTGTGGAAGAATTGGAGCCATGTCATATTGGAGCTGACCTGATTGCAGGGTCATTAATTAAAAATCCTGGCGGTGGACTTGCGAAAACAGGAGGCTATTTAGTTGGCAAAAAAGAACTTATAGAGGCGTGTTCGTACAGAATGACTTCACCTGGTATTGGAGCAGAGGCTGGTGCTTCACTATACAGCCTTCAGGAAATGTACCAAGGGTTCTTTTTGGCACCACATGTTGTGGGCCAAGCGTTAAAAGGTGCAGTATTTACTTCAGCATTTTTAGAAGAAATTGGTTTGAAAACAAGTCCTAAGTGGAACAGTATAAGAACTGATTTGATTCAATCTGTACAATTTGACGACCCAAACCTGATGGTTGCTTTTTGCCAAGCAATTCAGTACGCCTCACCAATAAATTCCCATGTTACACCATATCCTAACTATATGCCTGGATATGAAGATGATGTCATTATGGCAGCAGGTACTTTTGTTCAAGGAGCCAGCATTGAACTTACCGCAGATGGGCCACTAAGAGAGCCGTACGTTGCATACGTTCAAGGTGGACTAACATACACGCATGTAAAAATAGCTGTTTGTAGTGCTGTTGATTCTCTAATTGAGCAAAAGCTAATTTCAATAGATAGATAATTACTATATAGAAAGTAATTCTCCTATGTTATGTAACCTTACACATAATTGACACATAATATTACATAAGTTATAATAAGATTAGTTAATTAAAAGGAGCGAATAACATGAGTGATAACATACGACGCTCAATGCCCCTATTTCCTATCGGAATTGTTATGCAGCTCACAGATCTGTCTGCAAGACAAATTCGTTATTATGAAGAGAATGAACTTATTTTTCCAGCTCGAACTGAAAGCAACAGAAGATTGTTTTCGTTTAATGATGTTGACAAGTTATTGGAGATTCGTAATTTAATTGAACAAGGTGTCAACTTGGCTGGAATTAAAGAGATTTTCTCGCGTAAAAGTACACATAATGAAGAGAAAGAAGAGCAACATAAAACTGTTGAAAAGCCTGATTTGAGTGATGCTGAATTACGTAAGCTCTTAAAATCTGAGCTTATGCAGGCAGGACGCTTTAATCGTCCAACATTAAGGCAAGGGGACATGACAAGGTTCTTTCATTGATCTGGTTAGTATTAAATTAAATTGAATATAAAACTTTTTTGAAATAGGAGAGGAGATTTTCAAGTGGCTAAATATTCAAGAGAAGATATTGTAAGTTTAGTAAAAGAAAACAATGTAAAATATATCCGTCTACAATTCACAGATATTTTGGGAACTATTAAAAACGTAGAGATTCCTGTAAGCCAATTAGATAAAGCTCTTGATAATAAAATGATGTTCGATGGATCTTCAATTGAAGGTTTCGTTCGAATCGAAGAGTCTGATATGTACTTATATCCTGATATTGATACATTCGTTATCTTCCCTTGGACAGCAGAAAAAGGAAAGGTTGCACGATTCATCTGTGATATTTATAATCCAGATGGCACTCCATTTGCTGGTGATCCACGTAATAACCTACGACGTCTTCTTTCTGAGATGGAAGAACTAGGGTTTACAGATTTCAATTTAGGGCCTGAGCCAGAATTCTTCTTATTTAAATTAGACGAAAAAGGCGAACCAACATTAGAATTAAATGATAATGGTGGATATTTCGACTTAGCACCAACTGACTTAGGTGAAAACTGCCGCCGTGATATCGTTCTAGAACTTGAAGAAATGGGATTTGAAATCGAGGCATCTCACCATGAGGTAGCTCCTGGTCAGCATGAAATTGATTTTAAATATGCTTCTGCAATTAAAGCATGTGACGATATTCAAACATTTAAATTAGTTGTTAAAACAATTGCACGCAAGCATGGATTACATGCTACATTTATGCCAAAACCATTGTTTGGTGTAAACGGATCTGGTATGCACTGTAACTTATCATTATTTAGTAATGGTGAGAATGCATTCTTAGATACAAACGCTGAACTGCAATTAAGTGATACTGCTAGACAATTTATTGCTGGTGTAATCAAACATGCCCCTGCATTTACAGCAGTAACAAACCCAACTGTAAACTCTTATAAACGACTTGTACCAGGTTATGAGGCACCATGTTATGTGGCTTGGTCTGCACAAAACAGAAGTCCGTTAATTCGTATCCCTGCTTCACGTGGGTTAAGTACACGTATAGAAGTACGCAGTGTTGACCCTGCAGCAAATCCGTACCTAGCTATGAGTGTTCTTTTAGCTGCGGGTCTTGATGGTATTAAAAATAAGCTTCAAGCTCCAAAACCTATTGATCGTAACATTTATGTTATGTCAAAGGAAGAGCGTGTTGAAAATGGTATCGTAGACCTACCAGCAACATTAGCTCAAGCTCTAGACTTATTAAAAGCTGATAGCACAATGAAGCATGCTTTAGGTGAACATTTATTTGAGCACTTTATTGAAGCAAAAGAAATAGAGTGGGATATGTTCCGTACTCAAGTACATCCATGGGAAAGAGAACAATACATGTCAATGTATTAATAGAAAAAAACTTAACACAAATTTGTGTTAAGTTTTTTTATTTACATATAAAAAGCTTGCCTGATCAGGCAAGCTTAATGAACCGTGCGGTAAACTCCAATTACTTTTCCTAGTATACTCACATTTCGAAGAATAATAGGTTCCATTGTTGAATTTTCTGGCTGTAAGCGAATATAGTCTTTTTCTTTGAAAAATCTTTTACAAGTTGCCTCATCATCCTCGGTCATAGCCACAACAATATCACCATTGTTAGCCGTTTGCTGTTGTCGGACGATTACTAAATCACCATCTAATATTCCAGCTTCTATCATACTTTCACCCATAATTTCTAGCATAAAAACATGTTCATCGTCTGAAATATATCGATCTGGGAGCGGAAAGTACTCTTCCACATTTTCAATAGCTGTAATTGGAAGACCTGCTGTTACTTTTCCGATTACTGGAACATTAATAACATTGCTCTTTGGAATATGAAGAGTCTCTTCTTCCTCTAAAATTTCAATTGCTCTTGGTTTCGTAGGATCTCTTCTAATTAAACCTTTTGACTCTAATCTAGCTAAATGACCGTGTACTGTTGAGCTTGAAGCTAATCCCACAGCTTCTCCAATTTCACGTACTGAAGGTGGATACCCCTTTTTTTGGACCTCATCTTTAATAAAAGTTAATATATCTTGTTGCCTTTTTGATAGTTTCGTCATCCTCTGTGACACCTCGGATCCTCTAATTTATGTTTATTATAGCATCATTTACCTTTATATACAAACATAAGTTCGAGAAAAACGCTTGACTGGAACGTTCGTTCGTATTATACTAATTTCAACAAATACGAACAAATATTCCTATGAGGTGTAAAATATGAAAAAAGAATCTTTTACATATGTAGTATCATTTTTTCTAGTCCTTTTTGCAATTACACTAGCAATAACGTATACTGGTAACTCAGAAAGTTTGGATAAGTATCATCAAGTAGAGATTCAAGAGGGTGACAGCCTTTGGTCAATTGCTGATGAGTTTAATGTAAAAAGCCAGATTTCAAAACAAGAGTTTGTAAAGTGGGTACAGGATAAAAACGGCATTCATTCCAATGTTGTTAAGCCAGGTGAATTTGTTTTTGTACCTGTCGAAAAGGATGAAATCTATCAAATTGAACAAATTGCTAGTAAGTAGAGGATGATCTTAAAATGAAGGCAGTTGTTTATTGTAGAGTAAGTACAGAGAAGGATAGTCAAGACTCTTCAATTGATAGGCAAAAAGAGGAGCTATTAAGGCTGGCTTCGCTACATAATATTGAAGTTATAAAGATAATAGAGGAAAGACATAGTGGATATGACATAGACCGTGATGGAATTATTGAAGCTCTATCCATATTAAAAGAAAAGAAGGCTTCTATATTATTAGTTCAAGATGATACAAGATTAGGACGGGGTCACGCAAAAAAATAGCCCTTTTGCATGAAATAAGAAAAATGAAAGCTGAGATTTTCACTCTTAATGAACGTGGAGAGCCTGAACTGTCAGAAACAGATGAAATGGTACTGAGTATTCTTGCAACTGTTGAAGAATTCCAACGGAAGCTTGTTAATTACAAAATTAGAAGAGGCATGAACCGTGCAATAGAGAATGGTTACAATCCTCTTAAAAATTTAAAAAACATTGATAAGGGAGGGGGCCGTGAGAAGATTGATTTACCAATAGAAGAGATTCTTAAGTTAAGGAAGAAAAACCTAACATTTGGAGAAATTGCTTCAACTCTTAGGGGATTAGGGTTTCGAGTTAGTAAGGCTACTGTACACAGAAGATACCAAGAATATGTTGATGAAAATAATCTACAGAATCTTGATAGGTAAATTATTGGTGAAAAAAATATGTTTTAAAGTTGTTATTTTCTCCTCTATTTAGTAATATGTCATTTGTATCATTTAAAAGACTTTAAAGTGATATTATACTTAATCTCTTTGAGAGGTTAGCTGTAAGATTGAAGTCTATATGTTTAAGAGAGGAGTTTATAAAACATGTTACCGAAATTTAAAATCGATCGAATAAATGAATTATCCAAGAAATCAAAGTCAGTAGGACTAACTGATAAAGAAAAGAAAGAACAACAATCTCTTCGAAATGAGTATTTACAAGTGTTTCGATCTTCTATGAAAAACACTTTAAAGGGAGTAACAGTTGTTGATCCGAATGGTAATGATGTAACGCCGCAAAAGCTAAAAAATGAGAGAAGCAAAGATCTACATTAAAAGGGAATAAATCAATGATTTATTCCTTTTTAGTTGGAAGTGAATAGGGCATTCTTCTTTAAGTAATGATAGGCCTCGAATGTTCGACAAAAATAGTGTCTTCTCTCTCCAGTTTAAGACAATAATTGCTTCTCTGTTCTTTTATAATAAGAGAAATAGTATGGTTGAGGAGAGTGAAATAGTGAGACACTATTATATTTACTTAATAGAAGAAGAATTTGCAAGTCACTACTTTGGTCGTGAGTCTAAAATCTACCATCTGTTTCAAGATTTTCACTGGACAATTGCCCGTTCTGAACATGAAAACACACTAGAGAAGCAAATAAATTATATAACTAAGCCTATTCCAATGTTATTTATTCATCAATTACTTGGAACTCATTTATCAAAGCGTTCGGATTATCAAGTGTTCCAAAATATCCATAAAATTGAGTTAAAAGGAAATCTTGGTAATGCAACATTAATAGTGAAAAATCGTCATCTTGAGCTTTCTTCTGATGGAAGTTATGAGGCAGAAACTATATTTTTTGAAGTGTTAAGAAAATTTGATCCTTGTTTTTTAGCGATGGACTTAAAAGGTGAAAGATATGGGTGGCTAAACCCAATAAAAGAAAGAAATTTTGGATAAAATATAAAGAAATTATAGTGCAAATGTTGTATAATATCAATGGATTTAGTACACTGTAAAATAGACAACACGAAGGAGGAAATACAATGCAATTATGGGTTGTTATTCTAGTAGGCATTCTAGCTTTACTTGCTGGAGTTGCACTAGGATTTTTCATTGCGCGTAAATATATGATGAATTACCTGAAGAAAAATCCACCAATTAACGAACAAATGCTGAAAATGATGATGATGCAAATGGGACAAAAACCATCCCAAAAGAAAATCAATCAAATGATGTCACAGATGAATAAGATGCAAAAGTAACAAACGTTGATATAGCAAGGTTTTAAGCGATTTACAGATTGAAATCCTAAGTAGAATAACTGTTATTGGTGAAACTTTCTCCGGGATTTTTAATATAAACTGCTTAATCTTTCTTACATAACGTAGAAGACCACTTTTTCTGATGAAAAAGTGGTCTTTTTTATGCTATTAGAAGATGTTTTACGAGAGTATATCTATCACTATCAGGCGAAGGGATATCCCCCTGAAACAATGAAAAAAAACATCAGGAATTAAAAAGCAACTTAAGCGGTTTCTTGTCGATAAAATGAGAATGGTAAAGCATCTGAAAATTGGCTTGGTAGAGGATTCTCATAAAAAGCAATTGTTAACCCAAAGGATTACTTTGCCACCTTCTCACACAGTGTATGACAATAAAACAGGCAATGCAGAAACAGTTATGAGCAATTATGTGAACACAAACATAGTAAACCCTTTAGATGCTAACAGAAAGATACCACGATTGATTGCTGCACCAAATCAAAACAGTAGACAGTCAATATTCTGACAATCAAGTTTTAAAAACTTTGCAGAAGAAATAGCAAGTATCTCACTTTATACATTTCTTTGTAGGGATGTATTTCTTCATACCCAACAAGGAAATGGGTGTTTGATGTAGTAGAAGGTGAAAAAGTAACAGAATCTACTAAAAATGCACTTTAAAGAAAAAAGTATGTGATTATGAAGCCGTAATATAATGTTACAAACGATTATGAAATCCCTCTTATCTCTATGATAAGTGCTTTAGTTAAAGCTATAAATAGAAAACTGAAGTATGTAGATAGGTTCTGTGTTTTACAGATTGTAGAAATATATGGTAATATTTCCATGATTAATAGATTTCAAACTGAAGGGAGAAGACCATGAAAAAAATAATATTATCAATGTTTACAGTATTGGTTGCGTTAACATTAACAGTAAATACTGCTAGTGCAAGTAGTTACACTGATGCTGCAAATTTAGGTGAGGTACTTAAAACAAAGTTATCTAGTTTCAATTCCACAATTAACTCGGGTGACATATCTTCAATTGATGATCAGTATGATTCATTTTCTAATGATATTAAGAAGACTGAAAGAGCAATTGGAAAGGTTTCAGGAAAGTCTAACAGAGATGCTTTGAATATTAAGTATATAAAGCCAGCAAAGATTGCAAGGGAACGTGTTATTTATGAAGTGTCTCAATATAGATTAATGAAAGTAATAAATGACTCACTTACAGCAAACAAAGTTGATAAAGCAAATAGTGACTTTGCAAAGCTTGAAAGATTAGAAAAAAGAGCAGTAGAAATTAAAGAAGCTGGTGGGTATGAACAGTTACCTGCTAAAGTGAACAATGGACTATCTAGCATAAAAAGTGATATTGTTGACAAATTAAACGAACTTAATAATAAAAATTCTAGAAAGAATCCAGCAGAAATTGGTGAAACATTACTTGTTGAAAAAGATGATTGGTTAGACGGTCATGTTAAATATGAGATTGAACTAACAGATGTAATCTCGGGTGATGAAGCATTAACTTTGGTAAAAGAAGCAAACATGTATAACAATTCACCAGATGCCGGTATGAAATACGTGTTAGCTAAGTTTAGAATAAGTGTTCTTGAATTAGAAAAAGAACCTTATGATATAAATCATGCTAATTTTAAAGCTGTTAGTGGAAGTGGAGTAACGTATGATGACTGGATTTCTATTGCTGGTCTTGAACCAGACTTAAGAAACGACTTGTATGAAGGTGCAGAACATGAAGGTTGGACATATTTCATGGTAGATGAAAATGATGAGCCTTTAGCTGTATTTAATCAAG
This sequence comes from Metabacillus endolithicus, assembly GCF_023078335.1. GTDB lineage: Bacteria > Bacillota > Bacilli > Bacillales > Bacillaceae > Metabacillus > Metabacillus endolithicus. The sequence goes on from NZ_CP095550.1 coordinate 4,766,408, forward strand.
GTTGGGATGATGAAGTTTGGTTTAACATAAGTAATTAATTGAAAATAAACCTTTTCCTGAATTGGTAGGGATTTTTTTGTGAGATTTAGGTATTGGACGGTTTACTCGATAATTTTTTGTGAGATTTAGGTATTGGACGGTTTACTCGATAATTTCCAATAATTTTTATATTATCTGAAACACGTTATGCATTAGATGATTTATTAAGACATTTTCATATATGAGGATCTTCAGATTTAAATATCAATTTCTAAACTTTTTTTATTTTTATTAGGTATTATTCAAATAGTATGCTATCCTTAGTTAACCATTGAAATACCTTTTAGTATGTTTGCCTCCCCCCATTCATTTTAGAGTGGGGGTTTTTATTTTCTAAAAATAGAGAAGAGAGAAAATAAAAAAGGACTCTAATACAGAGTCCTTTAATAATTATGCCTTGTTTACGTTAGTAGCTTGAAGACCACGTTGGCCTTGTTCTGTGTCAAAAGTTACTTTTTGACCTTCGTCTAAAGATTTAAATCCTTCGCCTTGGATAGCTGAGAAATGTACGAATACATCGTCTCCACCTTCAACTTCGATGAAACCGAAACCTTTTTCTGCGTTAAACCATTTTACTGTACCTTGTTGCATAATTGTTGCCTCCTGTGTGGATTCAATCCACAATTTATTACTATAGTTGCTCAATTAGATATCAAAGGCGAAAGTTTTAAAAACTTATTCTTTCCTTACATATGAACAAAAATAATTCTTCTAAAGCATAACAGATAATTTTTCGAAAAGCAAATAAGGAAAAATATAACCCTTTTCACTCAGATGAAAATATTAATTGATCAATGATTATCTAAGGATACAAATTTGTTAAGGTTAAATAAAAACATAGGGAGATGGACGAAAATGATGGGGGTATTCAAACAGGAGTAAAGTATATTGTTGTTTTTAAAATGAAACATAGCATCCTCCATATAAAGCTAAAGCACGCCTAGTAGCGTGCTTCATCATTTCTTAGGAATAAACTTGATTTTTACGTGGTAAATCCTCTTTAATGTATTGAGTTAATAAGGTATCAAGCTCCTGGCTATATTTTATAGATATGGTTGAATTAAGCCCCCGTACTTTAGGACAATGTCAATAAGCTCAGCTCGTTTCTTTTCAATCAGTTGTAGCATTTCTTGTTTAGACACGAGAACTTGTCCTTTCTGTCAAAAAATTGGAATACATAAAGTATATCATTTTTTTCTTGTGATAGAAAATAACAATGAGTATATTATAAAGGGTTAATAGGTGGTATGAAAAGAAAAAAATGGCAGATGTTATACAATTGACATAAAAATGTCACAGATTGATACATATATTAGAAAGAAACATTTGCTAGAATAGAGAAGACGTTCTTTTTAGGAGGAATAGTATGGCTGATGTAAATATATTTTTAGCATTTGGAGCAGGATTCCTGTCCTTTATTTCACCATGTTGTCTGCCGCTTTACCCAGCTTTTTTATCTTATATTACAGGTGTTTCGGTAGGAGAGTTAAAAACAGAAAATGCCTTGTTACAAAAGAGAAGTTTATTACATACAATTTTTTTCTTAATAGGTTTTTCTTCAATATTTATTGCGCTTGGATTTGGAACATCATTTATAGGCGAGGTTTTTCAAAATTATCAAGATTTTATCCGTCAAATCGGGGCTATTTTAATTATAGTGTTTGGATTAATGATTGTAGGTGTCTTTAAACCTGAATTTTTAATGAAAGAGCATCGTTTTGAAATTAAGAATAGACCAGCTGGATTTGTGGGTACATTCCTGATTGGAATGGCTTTTGCTGCTGGCTGGACACCATGTACAGGGCCAATTTTATCGGCTGTTATTTGGCTCGGAGCAACAAATCCTGGTTCAGCTATGATTTATATGATTGCCTATATATTAGGGTTTGCTGTACCTTTCTTAGTTCTTTCTTTCTTTATTGGAAAACTAGGATGGATCAAAAAACATAATATGAAAATTATGAAGATAGGAGGATACATCATGATTGTAATGGGAATATTATTATTCTTTGATATCATGACCTCTATCATTATCTTTTTAACACGAATTTTTGGTGGTTTTACAGGTTTTTAATATCACTTAAATGAAATTTAATAAATTGTCATTTTAACTATATTATGTTGTGAAATTTGATATAATGGAGGTAGTGTGACTGATATTGCATTGTAGGCTAAAGGAAAAAAAGTCCACAATTAAGTCAACTGTCAATCGCCTTCAAATAAGAAAGTTTTCAATCTTTCTTTATCATGTTTGAGGAGGAACTAGGCATGGCTAGAATATTAATTGTTGATGATGCCAAGTTTATGAGAATGACTTTATCTAATATACTTATAAAGGCTAACCATGAGGTTGTTGGTGAGGGGGAAAATGGATTAGAGGCAGTGACTCTTTTTGAAAAAGAACAACCTGATCTAGTTACCCTTGATATTACAATGCCAGAAAAAAATGGTATACAGGCCCTTAAGGAGATTAAGGAAAAATATCCCGATGCAAAAATTATTATGTGTTCAGCGATGGGGCAGCAAAAAATGGTCGTTGAAGCTATAGAAGCAGGAGCAAAGGACTTTATTGTAAAACCTTTTGATGAAAATCGTGTACTTGAAGCAGTCGGAAGGGTACTGGGATAATGAGACAAAAACCATTTAAGTTATTCTTAAATGGTTTTTATTTTTCAACCTTGGAAAACGGAATTTCTAAAATCAAGAGTGAAAAATGTAAGATCATCTATTTATATAGGTGATTTTCGTATATACTAAAAACTAGCAGCGGTCTAGTAAAGGATTGATATTTTTGATAACTATTGCTTCTTCTATTATTGCTGTAGTCATGGCAGTAATTGTTTTATTTATTCGAATGAAGTCTGCCAAAAAGCCGGCTACAGCCAAAAAAATTATATTACCTCCACTTTTTATGAGTACTGGTGCTTTAATGTTTCTTCATCCCTTGTTTAGGGTAACAGCAGCTGAATTCTTTGAAGCACTTTTTGTTGGAATGTTTTTTTCTATTTTTTTAATTAAGACTTCTAAATTTGAAATTAGGGATAATGAAATATACTTAAAACGTTCGAAAGCATTTGCCTTTATTTTAATTGGTTTGCTCATTATTCGAATTATCATGAAGTCATATTTAAGTAATTCTATTGATGTTGGAGAGTTAAGTGGTATGTTTTGGATCCTTGCATTTGGAATGATTGTTCCTTGGAGAATCGCAATGTACCGGTCTTTTCAGAAGATTCATAAACAACATATTGCTTCTACAAATATTCGTACATAATCTTCAATAAAGCACAAATAAAAACCCGAAAATCAGATGATTTCGGGTTTTTATTTTAAAACAAAGCTTTATAAGGGGAATAATCTATTTGTTTTTCTTTCAATCTTTTCATAAGAAACTTATGATCCCGTTTGGGGGTAGCTAGTATATAACCACGTATTATTAAATCTAAGTTAACCTTTTTTGCGTTTTCTTTTAAAGCGAGTTGCCCAATCCTGCCAGCTATTTTTGCCCGGCTACATCACGGAATAGTTCTGGAACAGGCTCTACTAACTCTTCT